>NZ_SISL01000102.1:0-15855 GCF_004307965.1 Verrucosispora sp. SN26_14.1
GTCCACCGGCGGCCTGACCGACGGCCCGCCCCCAGGACGCCCTCCGGCCCGCGCCCGTCCGCCGACCCGGCCCCGACCTCGATCCCGACCGACCGTCGCCGAGCGTCCCGGGCACACCGCCGTCGCGGACCCGTCCGGCCCCGCCGCCGTCCTGTCGCCGCCCTCGGCGACCACAGACCTTGCCCAGTCGACGACCCTCATCCGACCGCGAGAGGTGTTGATGATGCGAACCGCTCTCTCCTACGTCCTGCCCGACGTCCCCCGGGCCGCCGTGATCTGGCTGACCCTGCTGGGCGTGGTGATCCTGGCCATCGCCGCCCTGCTGCTGCGCCCCCGACGACTCCTGCGCTTCGACGCGGGCGCCCGGATCCGCGAGGCGGCACTGCCGAGTCGCACCGAGCACACCGAGGAACAGCGCGACCAGGACCGCTGGGCGGAGGAGGTCGCCGTCGCCGCCGACCGCGCCGACGCCACGGCCCGCCGCCGCCGCGAGGAGTGGCTCGCCGCGCAGGACGAGGCCGAACAGGCGTGGCAGGCGTACGAGACGGCGGAGGCGGACGTCCGCCGACTCACCGCTGCCACCGGCATGCCGCTGCCGCAGACCCCGCGCACCCCCGCCGAGTACGCCGACCGGGAGCGCTGGCTGCACCGGGCGGCGATGGAGGCGTACTGGCGGCGGGAGCTGTCGGTGGAACAGCTCAGCGATGTCTTCGCCCACCGGGGCTGGGACCCGCGGCGGCACCCGGTCGAGCAGGAGCTGGCGCTCCGTCGGGCGGTACGCGACCACCTGTTCGCACGCCAGCAGACGGCCCACGCCCAGGAGCAGGAGCGCTGGCGGGCCGCCGAGCTGGCCGTCGCCGCAGCCCGCAGCCTGCGCGACGAGGCGCTCTCGGCACTGCTGCCACAGGTCGAGGAACGCGAGTCGGTGCTGCCGTTGACCGCGCTGGGTGGGGTCGAGCAGACCCGCGAGATGCCGACCGTGGTGCGCGGCCGGACGGCTGCCGCGTACTGACCGGCTCTGCCGCGACAGGCAGATAGCGCGAACCTCCCCCGGCCCGTCGGGCGGGAACCTAGCGTGGGACCGGTGTCGGACGGACACCGGCCGGGTACGACCTCGCCGGGAAGAGGAGGCCGACGTGGTCGCACGGGGTGACGGGCGTAAGCCCGAGGAGTCGACGCGGCGGAGTGCCGGGCCGAGACAGACCTGGGCGGCTCTGCCCTGGCTGGTGCGCACGGCGGTGGTCTGGAGCGCCTGCCTGGTGGTGATCGCCGCCGGTCTCTACCTGCTGGCCCGGATCACGATGCTGGTCACGCCGCTGGCCATCGCGCTGGCCGTCACCTTCTTTCTGGCCGCACTGCTCGACCCGGTCCAGCTCGCGTTGCGCCGGCTTCGCCTGCCCGCCGCACTGGCCGCGCTGCTCACCGTCCTGCTCCTGCTCGGCGTCCTGTCCGGCGTGGGCGTGCTGGTCTGGAACATGACCGCGGGCCAGTTCAGCGAGTTGGGCGACGAGTTGCGGCAGGGCCTGGAACGCAGCCGCGACTTCGTCACCTCCACGCTGCCGGTCACCGACGCGCAGCTCGACGGCCTCGTCGACCAGCTCCGCCAGGCAGTCAGCCAGCAGGAGGTCGACCCGGTCGCCAGCGCGCAGACGGTGGCCGAGGTGTTCGGCTCCGTCCTGCTCGCCCTGGTGCTGCTCTTCTTCCTGCTGAAGGACGGCCGGTCGATGTGGCACTGGACGTTGCGCCGGGCGGGCGGGCCGAACCGGGAGATCGCCGCCAGAGCGGGTCGGGTCGGCTGGCGCACGCTCGGCTCGTACAGTCGGGGCACCATGCTGATCGCGGCGATCGACGCCATCGGCATCGGTCTGGCGCTGGTGCTGCTCGGTGTGCCGCTGGCCTTCCCGTTGGCATTGATCACGTTCATCGGCGGGTTCGTGCCGATCATCGGCGCCACCGTGGCCGGCGCGGTCGCGGTGCTGGTGGCGCTGGCGGCCAACGGCCCCACCACCGCCCTGCTCACTCTGGGCGCGGTGATCGCCGTCCAGCAGATCGAGGGCAACCTGCTCGAACCGCTGATCATGAAGCGGCAGGTCCGGCTGCACCCGGTGGTGATCCTGCTCGCGGTCACCGCCGGCACGCTCATCGCCGGCATCGCGGGCGCCTTCGTCGCGGTCCCGATCGCCGCCGTCGTCTGGCGGGTCGTCGACAGCGTGCAGCAGCAGCGTCAGGCCGCTGCGGCGGAGCGACGCTGGACCAGGATCATCCGGGGGCGGACGGCGCAGTCCCGTGCCCGCAGGATGGTCCGCAAGGTCTGACCTCAGCCCGACGCCGGGACCGGCTGGGGACGCAGGTGGTCGCGGAACCAGCCGGCCGCCGCCTCGGCCACCTGTTCCAGCGTCCCGGGCTCCTCGAACAGGTGCGTCGCGCCGGGCACCACCCGTAGGTCGGTCGGCGCGGCCATCCGGTCCCGGGCCTGCTCGTTGAGCGTGATGACCTGCTCGTCGAGGCCACCGACAAGCAGCAGGGTGGCGGCGCGTACCTCGCCCAGGGCGGCTCCGGCCAGGTCGGGTCGGCCGCCCCGGGACACCACGGCGTGGACCATGTCGGGCCGCCGCGCCGCCGCGATCAGGGCGGCGGCGGCACCCGTACTGGCGCCGAAGAGACCGATCGGCACCGCGCCGAAGGGCCGCGCGGCGGCCAGCCAGTCCAGGGTCGCGACCAGCCGGTCGGCCAGCAGCCCGATGTCGAAACGCAGCTCGGCGGTGACCGCGTCCGCCTCGTCCTCGGCCCGGGTGAGCAGGTCGACCAGGACGGTGCCGAGCCCGTCGGAGGTGAGCCGGTGGGCGACCGAGACGTTGCGGGGGCTGTGCCGGGAACTGCCGCTGCCGTGCGCGAACAGCACCGCACCGGACGTGCCGGTCGGCACCAGCAGGTCGGCCGAGAGCTCCACCTGACCCGCCGGGATCGTCACCTCGCCACCGCGTACGTCCATCTCGCCTCCCGGTCCCTCGCATACCCCGGCGGGCGGACCGCACGCGCGTTTGTGTCCGGAGGCGGCGGGTAGCCGACGGAGGACCGCAGACGGACCGGCGCCCGTGGCGTCGGCGAGCAGATCGCGAGGACCGTCATGCCGCATCACCACCGTGAGCCCGTGCAGAAGGCCGCCGATCGCGAGCGGAACGAACAGGACACCCGGCGCGGACGGGACTGGGCGGACGAGGCGGCCCAGGCACGTGACGCCGACGATCCCCGGGCGAGGGCACCGCACGACGCCACCGGCCGCCCGTCCCAGGGCGAACCGATCTGAACGGTCCGCGTCGACCGGCGGTCCGCCGGTCGACGCGGTGCGTCTCAGGTGGGAGTTTCCGGGAGCCGGAGCAGTGGTGCCCGGCCCGGTGCCTGCTCCGGCGGCGGCAGGTCGTCGGCGGCCGGTGGGATCGGTACGGTGACCGCCTCGTCGCAGGTGACCCGGATCGACGTGCCGTAGTGCCGGACCTCCATCGACGCGTCGTTCGCGGCGTGGTGCAGCGAGTACGTCGTCTCGTGCGGACGCACGTCGACCCGTAGCCGCATCCCGCACCACTGGAGCGAGAAGGCCAACCGGCTCAACCCGCTCGACAGGCGCGGCGCGAACGACGGCACCCCGTCATGGTCCCGAAGGCCCCCGAAACCACCGACCAGCGCGATCCACGCCCCGGCGAGGGAGGCCATGTGCACCCCGTCGCGGGTGTTCTCGTTCAGGTCGTGCAGGTCCATCAGCGCGGCCTCGCGCAGATAGCTGTGCGCCAGCTCGGTGTAGCCGACCTCGGCCGCCAGCACCGCCTGCGTGCAGGCGGAGAGCGAGGAGTCCCGGACGGTACGCCGCTCGTAGTAGAGGAAGTTGCGCAGCTTCTCCTCGGGCGTGAACGCGTCCCCGCGCCAGTGCATCGCCAGCACCAGGTCGGCCTGCTTGACCACCTGCTTGCGGTACAGGTCGAAGTACGGGTAGTGCAGCAGCAGCGGGTACTTGTCCGACGGGGTGTCGGCGAAGTCCCACTCCTGGAGCCGGGTGAAGCCCTCCACCTGCTGATGCACGTCGATCTCGTCGTCGTACGGGATGTGCATGGCCGAGGCGGCGTCGCGCCAGGCGGCGGCCTCCTCGTCGGTGACACCGAGATGGAACGCCTCGTCGCGGTAGCGCATCGCCACCTCGGCGGCGGTCTGGAGGTTCCGCTGCGCCATCAGGTTCGTGTAGATGTTGTCGTTCTTCACGGCGGTGTACTCGTCCGGGCCGGTCACCCCGTCGATGTGGAACTGGCCGTTGCGGTCGTGGTGCCCGAGCGACCGCCACAACCGGGCGGTCTCCACCAGCAGGGTCAGCCCGATCTCCCGCTCCAGTTCACGGTCACCGCTGACCAACACGTACCGGCGCATCGCGTCGGCGATGCCGGCGGCGATGTGGAACGCGGCCGTGCCCGCCGGCCAGTAGCCGGACGACTCCGGCCCCTCGATGGTGCGCCAGGGGAAGGCCGCACCCTGGAGGTTGAGTGTCCGGGCCCGCTCGTGTGCCTGCTCCAACGTGGAGAACCGCCAGTACAGCGCGTCCCGCACCGCCGCCGGATGGGTGTACGTGAGCACCGGCAGCACGAACATCTCGGTGTCCCAGAACGCGTGGCCGTCGTACCCGGGACCGGTGAGCCCCTTGGCGCTGATCGGCCGACGTTCCGCGCGGGCACCGGCCTGGAGCACGTGGAACAGCCCGAACCGGACCGCCTGCTGCACCTCCGGATCGCCCTCGACCTCCACGTCGGCGGCGTCCCAGAACTCGTCGAGATACTCCCGCTGCTCGCGGACCAGCCCGTCCCAGCCGTCGAGTCGCGCGGCGGCGAGCGCGGCACCGACCTGGTCCCGCAGGGCCGGCAACGACCGGCGGCTGGACCAGCCGTAGGTCAGGTACTTCACCACTCGGAGCGTCTGACCCGGCTCCAGCACGCAACCGATGGTGGTCCGCACCCAGTCCTCGTACCCCTCGGACTCCACGGTGGTCCGCGCAGGCGAGTCGACCTCGTGTTCCATCGCGGCGGCGACCCGCAGGCCGGACACCTTGGTCCGGTGGATCAACAGCCCACCGTCCTCCGTGGTCAGCTCCTCCTCGGCCTCCAACGGAGACTCCAGCACGGCGGCGACCCGGGGGTCGCGGCTCTGCGGCGGCAGGGTCTCGTTGGCCACCAGCTCCGACTGGACGATCAGCCGCAACGGCTTGCCGTCGGCCACCTCCACCTCGTAGCGGATGGCGGCCACCGAACGCTGCCGGAAGGAGACCAGCCGGGTGGTGTTCACCCGCACCTCGCGCCCGGCCGGCGAGCGCCAGTGCAGGGAGCGGTGCAGCGTCCCGGCCCGCATGTCGAGCACCCGCTCGTGGGCGAGCACCTCGCCGTACCGGACGTCGAGCGGCTCGTCGTCGACCAGCAGCCGGATCAGCTTGCCGTTGGTGACGTTGACGATGGTCTGGCCGGACTCCGGAAAACCGAAACCCGCCTCCGCGTACGGCAGCGGGCGCAACTCGTAGAACGAGTTGAGGTAGGTGCCGGGCAACCCGTGCGGCTCACCCTCGTCCAGGTTGCCGCGCAACCCGACGTGCCCGTTGGAGAGGGCGAAGACCGACTCGGACTGGGCGAGCACGTCCATGTCGAGGCGGGTCTCCCGCACGTGCCACGGCTCGACCGGGTACGCCCGCTCCCGGATCATGCGTGCCGTCCGGCGGTGAGCAGGTCGGCGAGGTCGTCGACGACCACGTCCGCGCCGTGTGCGCGCAGTTCGTCGGCCTGACCGGCCCGGTCGACCCCGACCACGTACCCGAATCCGCCGGCCTTCCCGGCGGCGACACCGGCCAGCGCGTCCTCGAACACCACCGCGTTCGCGGGATCGACGCCGAGCAGCTTCGCCCCGGCGAGGAAGGTGTCCGGCGCGGGCTTGCCGCGCAGCCCTTCGGCCCGTGCGGTCAGCCCGTCCACCCGGGCCTCCAGCAGCGGCTCCAGCCCGGCCACGGCCAGCACGTCCCGGCCGTTGGCGCTGGCGGTGACCACCGCCCGACGCAGCCCCGCGTCGCGTACCGCCTTGAGGTACGCCACCGAGCCCGGATAGACGTCCACACCGGCGGTCCGCATCCGTTCCAGCACCAGCGTGTTCTTGCGGTTCCCCAGGCCGTACACGGTCTGCGCGCCCGGCGGGTCCTCCGGCGTTCCCTCCGGCAGCGTGATGTCCCGTGAGGCGAGGAAGGTGCGTACGCCGTCCAGGCGGGGCCGCCCGTCGACGTAGCGGTGGTAGTCCGGACCCGGATCGAACGGGCGGTAGGGCTGACCGGTGGAGGCCGCGTGCCGCCGCAGGAAGTCGTCGAAGGTCTCGGTCCAGGCGGCGTTGTGCAGCCGGGCGGTCTGCGTCAGCACACCGTCCAGGTCGAAGAGACAAGCGGTCACATGATCAGGCAGGCCGAGCACCGTACCAATCTATCCACGGCCACCAGCCCGCAAACGCACTTCGACCGACCCGGGCGTGCCGTGCAGTGGGTCCTCTGCTCGGCACGTCGCGCCTCAAGTTGCCGGAAGTGAGGCTCACTCATACGTTCATCGCAGCAAGCATCGTGAAGCGAGTCATCACGGGGAGTCTCGTTGTCCGGTACGCAGCCCACCAAGGACCCGGGACTCCTGGTCCTCGCCCTGCTGATGTCGTCGATGGCCAGCCTGACCGGCCTGTTCGTGGTGGTCTTCTGGCCGGTGACGGCCTGGCTCGGCGCCCTGTTCGGCGTCGCGCTGACGCTCATCATGCTGGTCTCCTGGCGGCTGACACGCGGCGGTTGGCGTCGCAACGTCGCACCGAAGGAGGCACACAGACTCGCGAGCACCGGCATCGCGTTGCTGGCTCTCGTTGCCCTGGGGGCGGCGATCAACGTGGTCCTGCCCATGCTCGCGGATGACGGCGCCGTCGTCCGGACGGTTCCCTGGATCACGCTGGTACTCATGGCGGTCTGCTCCGTCCTGATGGCCGTCACCGGTCGAGTTGCCCTGAGGCGGTCGCAATGAGACGGCGCATCGTGTCCTTTCCGGTCGCGCTCCTTCTCAGGGTCGCCCGACCGACGAGGTTCGCCGCCACAGTTGACGCAACCATCTAGTTGCCATACCTTCTGTAGCAACCTACTGGTTGCTACAGAAGGGGTGCGATGATGGGATTTCCCGACCGGATCGAACGCACCGTGCGGATAGCCCGCCCGGTGGACGACGTGTGGGCGGCGATCACCAGCGCGGAAGGGCTCGGCACCTGGTTCGGCCAGCGCGCCGAGGTGGACCTGCGCGTCGGCGGCATCGCCACGGTCGCCTGGGACACCGGCGAGCGGTCGCAGTTGCGGATCGAGCGACTCGAACCGAAGACGATCTTTGGCTACACCTGGCCCGTGCACGGGCTGCCCGCCGACGACCCGCGCCGCACGTACGTCGAGTTCACGCTGACCGCCGACGGCGACGGCACCAGCCTCACCGTGGTCGAGACCGGGTTCGCCCAGCTCGGCCCCGACGAACACGACGTGGCGTTCGCGGGCAACACCCGAGGCTGGGCGAGCGAGCTGGACGAGCTGGTCGCCTATCTCCATGACTGACCCCGCGTCCGAGGCCGTCGCGGAGGCGGTGTTCGTCGCCCTGGCCGACCCGAACCGGCGCGCCATCCTCGCCGCACTGGCCGAGGGCGGCCCGGCCACCGCCACCGACCTCGCCGCCCGGTTGCCGATCACCCGCCAGGGGATCGCCAAGCACCTCGCCCTGCTCGCCGAGGCGGGCCTGGTGAGCGCCGAGCCGGGCGAGCGCCGCCGCGTGCGCTACCGCCTGCGATCAGCGCCGATGCAGGTCGCCCAGCAGTTCCTGGCCGCCCTGGCCCGGGACTGGGACGGCCCGCTCGCCGCCCTCCGCACGCACCTCGAATGACACCGACCGAGAGACAGGAACCATGACCGAGCAGAGTTTCACCACGACGTTCGTGGTCGACCAGACCCCGATGCGGGTGTTCGACGCCGTCAACGACGTACGCGGCTGGTGGTCGACGGAGATCGACGGGCCGACCGACGTCGCCGGTGCCGAGTTCTCCTACCACTACAAGGACATCCACCGGTGCCGCTTCCGGATCGTGGAGTTCGTGCCCGGCGAGACGGTCGAGTGGCTCTGCGTGGAGGGTTACTTCAACTTCACCGCCGACCCGCAGGAGTGGACCGACACCCGGATCCGATTCGACATCGCGCCGGAGGGCGAGGGCACCCGGCTGCGCTTCACCCACGTCGGCCTGACCCGGCACCACGAGTGCTACGACGTCTGCGCGAACGCCTGGGGTGGCTACGTGGGCAGCAGCCTCCGGACCCTGATCGCCACCGGCAGCGGCGACCGCGACAACGAGGTCCGCAACGCCGAGGCGTTGCAGCAGCGCCGCTGACCCTCGTCAGCTCGACCAGGCCCTTGCGTCAGTTCGGGCGCAGCGTCCAGATGACGGTCATCTCCGAGGTCGGCTTGCCCTCTTCGGTGGCGATCTCCACGCGTACCGGGAACTCCGGTCGCTCGCCGGCGTCCAGCTCCGCGATCACCTCGGCCGGCGGGCGACCGAGCCGCGCCGTCGCCAGCACCGGGCCCAGGGCGAGCTTGCGGTACGCGATCTCGGCGCGTACCGCCAATGGCGTGGCCCGGTCGAGCAGGTGGCCGAACGCGGCCATCACCACCGCGCCGGAGGCGGTCTCGCCGAGGGTGAACACGGCCCCGGCGTGCGGGCCGCCGACGTGGTTGTGGGTGGCCGGCGAGTCGGGCAAGCGCACCACGGCCCGGACCGAGCCCTCCGCCTCCGGTGCCACCTCGACGAATTCGAAGCCGAGCGTACGGGCGAAGGGCACCGCCTGGAGCATGGCGGCTGCCACCTGCCGCGAGTCGATGGTCATGCCCGCACGCTACCGGTAAGTAACTTAACCGACAAGGCCACGCGACGGAGCGGGGTCAGCGGCTCTTGGTGGACTCCACGAAGGCTCGCCAGGTCTCGGGCGTGAAGGTGAGCACCGGCCCCTGCCGGTCTTTGCTGTCGCGCACGCCGACGACCTGCGCCAGGTTGTCGGCCACCTCGACGCAGTCGCCCTGGTTGCCACTGCTGCGGGTGCTCTTGCGCCAGATCGCACCGGTCAGGTCCATGCTTCCGCCGCCTCCGAGATCATCTTGAGGGTGGCTCCCTGGGGCAACGCCTCGGCCCGGACAGCCTCCCAGTTCTGCCGCAGGGAGTTTACGTCCACAGTGCGCTCCACGATGCTGCCGCGCATCTGGTTGTCGAGGTAGGCGATGTCGTCGCCCTCCGGCGGGGTGGCGATCACGAAGGCACCGTTGAGCCCCGGATAGGCGCCCACCCCCTTCGGCACGATGTGCAGGTGCACCTTGATCCGACGCCCCACCTCCACCAGGTGCAGCAACTGCTCCCGCATCACCTTCGGCCCGCCGACCGGGCGCTCCAGCACCGTGTGGTCGAGGACCGCCACCAGCAGCGGCGGATTGGGCCGGGCGAGCACCTGCTGCCGGGCGAGCCGGGCGGCCAGCGGCGCCTCGACCTGGTCGCCGAAGAGTTGGCTCGCGCCCTCGTAGAGCGCGCGAGCGTACCCCTCGGTCTGGAGCAGGCCCGGCACCACCAACGGCTGGAAGCTGCACAGGGAGGTCGCCTCCTGCTCGATCGTGACCCACTCGCGGAACCACGGCATCAGGCTCTCCTTGAGGATCGCCTCCCGGACCCGCACCAACAGCCCCTCGCCGTGCAGGACGTCGTCGCAGCGCACGGTGAACTCCTCCCGGGGCGCCCGGCGACACTGCTCGACCGCCGCCACCAGCGAGGCCGAGTAGCTGATCTGCGTGCCGAGCGCCTCCTGGGAGAGGCCCGCCTTGGTCCGCAGCCGGCGTAACTCACCGGCGAACAGCTCCAACATGGGTAACCGATCCATCTGCACACCTCTGCACTTCGGTGACGACCGGCTCGTACGGCCGGGCTGGTGGGGGGTGATTCCCTTCCGAAAGTAGTGGTGTCCTCACCAGACTGTCACGTAGAAAGTTCCCCGATTGCGGCAGATCGTGGGGATTTCTGTCGGGGCCCGTCCGCTCGTCCCCCGCTTGGACGGGCCCCGGCCCAGGTCAGCCGCTCCGCCGGGAGCGCAGCAACCGCGCAGAGGAGTTTTCGATGATCACTCACCAGTTGCCGCAACCGGGTGACGGGCCGACGCCGGACCGGCCTCGGGCGTACCCCCTGCACGAGAAGCCGCACACCCCGCTGCGCCCGATGTGGTGTTGCCGGGCCTGCGGGCACCCGTGGCCGTGCGCGACCGCGCGGATTCTGCTGAAGACCGAGTACGGCCCCAATGAGATCGGACTGTCGATCTATCTGTCGGGTCTCTTCTACGAGGCCACCCGCGACCTCTACCGCCTCAACCCCGACGACGGCCCCACTCCACGGGACCTGTTCACCCGCTTCGTCGCCTGGTCCCCCTACCGCCGCCCACTCGTCGAGCCGTGCTAGCGGCCGATCATCCGCGAGCCGCTCGTGGCGGCGCGTTAGCAGGGGACCCGTGCTATACCGCAGGCGTTAATAAGGTGCCCTTCCTTACATCGGTGCCAGCCGGCGCGGCGCGTTCCCTGCGTCAGCGCCAGCCGACGTCGATGCGGTCGCCCCGGTCGTCGAAGAAGTGCAGGGCGTCCATGCGGACCTTGACGCTCAGCGAGTGTCCGGCGGAGACCGCCGGGTACGGCGCCAACCGGACGGCCAGTTCGGCCGGGCGGCGGTGGTGGCGGCCCGGATCGTTCAGGATGCTGGTGCCGGTGCTGCCGTTCGCGCCCTGCCCGCCCTGGTCGACCGCGACCCGGCCGGTGAACCGCTGCATCATCTGGCCGAACCGGCGCAGACCGCGCTGACCGAGCGGGGCGTCGCCGTCGGCCGGGGCACCGACCTCGTCGACCACGATCGCCGAGGCCCCGATGTCGAGGAAGGCAAGGGACTCGTGACCGTGGTGTTCGAGGTAGCGGATCCGGCCCTGGAGCACGTCTCCGGAGGTGTCCGGCGCGACCGGGGTGAGCGCCTCCGCCCGCATGCCGACCACGATCCGCTCGCCGTGGTAATGCGCCACGGCCCGACTGCGGATGTCGTTCCAGGGCAGATAGAGCGCCTGATCGCCGAGAGTCAGGGTGATGTACCGGTCGAGGTGGACGTAGACCGACGCCTCCAGCAGGTTCATCCGGGGGCTGCCGAGGAACGCGGCGACATAGAGGGTGGCCGGGCGGCCGTACACCTGGGTGGGGGTGCCGACGTCCT
This sequence comes from Verrucosispora sp. SN26_14.1, assembly GCF_004307965.1. NCBI lineage: Bacteria > Bacillati > Actinomycetota > Actinomycetes > Micromonosporales > Micromonosporaceae > Micromonospora > Verrucosispora sp. SN26_14.1. Next base: position 11,335 of record NZ_SISL01000102.1, read on the forward strand.
GGAGGACGCCCTTGCGCATGATGGCGACCCGGTCGGCCATGGTCAGTGCCTCGGCCTGGTCGTGGGTCACGTACACGGTGGTGACGCCCAGCTCGCGGGTGAGACCGGAGATCTCCGCGCGCAGCTCGGCGCGCAGCCCGCTGTCCAGGTTCGACAGTGGCTCGTCCATCAGGAACAGACCGGGTCGACGGACGATCGCCCGACCCATCGCGACCCGCTGCCGCTGCCCGCCGGAGAGCTGGCCGGGACGTCGGGCCAACACGTCGCCGATGCCGAGGGCGCTGGCCACGTCGGTGACCCGCTCGCCGCGCGGGGCCGGTTCGACGCCGGCCAGTTTGAGGGGGAAGGCGATGTTGTCGTTGACGCTCATGTGCGGATAGAGGGCGAAGTCCTGGAAGACCATCGCGATCCGCCGCTCCCGTGGCGGCAGCTCGTTCGCCACCTCGCCGTCGAGCATGACCGCGCCCGTGGTCGGTTCCTCCAGCCCGGCGATCATCCGGAGTACCGTGGACTTGCCACAGCCGGACGGCCCGAGCAACACCAGGAACTCGCCGTCGTTGACGTCGAGATTGATGGTGTCGACAGCGACGGTGCCGTCCCGGAAGACCTTTGTCACATCCTTGAGCGCGACGGTTGTCACCGTCTCCTCCCCCAGCTCGTCGGCGAACCCGGAATGACTGTCGCCAGGATCATGCGGCGAGCACATCGGGTAAACGTGCCATGTTCGAATCGTGACAGACCTATTACGGTCCATCGAATGACGGCGATTGCTCGGAAAGAGGGACTCAGAGGGCCGTCTCGCCCAGGAAGACCCGTCTGGCGACCCGCTCGGCGGCGTGCCCGTCCTCCAGTGAGCAGAAGCGTTCCCGGAACGCGGCCCGCGCCCGGTCGGCCTCCGGCGTCTCCAGCGCGCCGGAGCGGAACACGTCGAGCAGTCCGGGGAAGGTCCGCGCCACCGCACCGGGCGCCTCGGCGGTGACGTCGAGGTAGACCCCCCGGGTCAACCGGTACGCGTCCCAGTCCGGCGCGTAGACGACGATCGGCCGGTCCAGGACGGCGTAGTCGAACATCGCCGACGAGTAGTCGGTGACCAGCACGTCCGCCGCGAGATAGAGATCCTCGACCCGGGGATGGTCGCTGACGTCGAGGATCCTGGCGCGGCTGCGCGGGCCTGACGTCCGGCGGTCCCGGTCGTGGAAGTAGTGGCTGCGCATCAGCAGCAGTCCGGACGGGCCGAGCGCGTCCAGGAACCGCTCCGGGTCGAACGGCGGACGGTATCCGGGCAGGTGCTCCCGGTGCGTCGGGGCGTACAGCACCACCCGCTCGCCGAGGCCGACGCCCAGCTCCGCGCGCAGCCGCAGGATCTCCTCGGCGCTCGCGGTCACCAACCGGTCGTTGCGCGGATAACCCACTTCCAGAGTCGTGTACGCGGCCGGATAGGCCCGCTCCCACATCTGCGTGGAGAAGCTGTTCGCGCTGACCGAGAAGTCCCACCGGTCCACCCGCCGCAGCAGCCCGGCGAAGTCCATGCCGGTCGCGCCCAGCGGGTACCGCTGCTGGTCCAGCCCCATCACCTTGACCGGGGTGCCGTGGTGGGTCTGCACGTGCACCGTGCCCGGCCGCTTGCGGACCGAGTCGGGGAAGTTGACGTTGTTGATCAGCCACCGGGCGCGGGCCAGCACCCGGTGGTACGCGGGCGTACCCGCCACCACGTACTCGACCCCGTCGGGCAGCGTGTGCACCCGGTCCCGCCGCACGATCCAGACACCCCGCACGTGCGGTGCCAGCCGCCGCGCCGCCTCGTACACGGCGGCCGGGTTGCAGGCGTACCCGCGGTACCAGTACGCCGCGTACACGGCCAGGTTCTCGTCCACCGGCCGACGGCGCTCGACCCGCTGGAACTCACGGAGCGCGACGTCCCGCGCGATGCGTACGCCCCGACGGGCCGGTGGGCCCACCCGGCGTCGGGCCCGGCGGGCGACCCGACGCGCCGTCTCGCCTGCGCGGCCGGTGGCCCGCAGCGCGCTGAACGTCCGCCAGCGACCGGCCGCGACCAGCCGGTGCTTGAGCCCGTCGATGCCGTCCGGGACCGGGTGGCCGCCGGGTGGGCGGAAGCGGGCGTGCTCGATGGTGATCCGGGCGAAGAAGGTGGGCCGCAGGTCGGCCGGGATCCGCTCGTCGGTGCCGAGCACGGTCAGGTAGTGCCACATCATCCGCGCGAAGACCGTCGGCCGCAGTTCCTCGGCACCGAGCCGGTCCAGCTCCTGGAACACCCGGCGCCACTGGTGGAACACCTCGAAGTGCCGCTCGCCCTGGGTCTTCGTGATCGCCCCGGCCCGTCGTTGCCGGTAGTTGACGCAGACCACGTCGAGCACGCCGATCCGGTCGGCGGCCAGCAGCGCCGGGTAGCTGAACGACACGTCCTCGTACCAGCCGGGGGCGAAGCGCAGCCCGACGTCGGCGAGGAACTGCCGGCGCAGCAGCCGGTTCCAGGCGGTGTGCAGCAGGTCCAGCGTCTCCGGTCGCTCGGCCAGCCGGAACGTCTCCGCCCCGGGTGGCTCCGGGAAGACCTCCGCCATCGCGCTGGCGCTGACCTGCTCGTCCCAGTACGTGCGGACGTGGTCGACGAGCAGCACGTCGGGGCGGGTCTCGCGCAGGCGGGCGGCCACCTCGACCAGGCAACCCGGCGCGAGCCAGTCGTCACCGTCGACGAACCAGACGTACTCGCCGACGGCCAGGTCCAGCCCGACGTTGCGGGCCGGACCGAGCCCGACGTTCTGATCGAGCCGGATCGCCCGGACCCGGTCGTCGCGGGCGGCGTACTCGTCGAGGATGTCCCCGACCGCGTCCGGCGAGCAGTCGTCGACGCCGATCACCTCGATGTCGGCGATCGGCTGGCCGAGGATCGAGTCCAGGCACTCCCGCAGGTAGCCCTGCACGCGGAAGGCCGGGACGACGAAGCTGATCAGCGTCATCGTCCCGGCCTCCCGTCAGAGCGTCGCGCCTTGTCGCGTACCCGCCGGAGCCCGGGTGGGACGGCTCGGCCGGACGAACCAGGCCAGCACCACACTTGCCACGAAGAGCACCAGAAGGTAGATACCGAGTGTAGCCAGACCAATACTCACGATTCCGGCGATCGCCGTCAGCGCCAGCACCACCGAGCGCCCCTCCCAGCCCAGCGTGGCCGAGTGCAGCGGCGGCGCGGGTTGCCGCTTCTCCAGCCGGGCGACCAGGTCGTAGTGGTGCAGGGTGAGCACGAAGACGTACCCGAAGATCAGCCACGCGGGCGCGCCGCCGATCACCCCGACCGCGACGGCGAACAGGAACTCGGCGGCCCGCAGCGCGGCCGGCACCAGCCAGTCCAGCGGCCCGTTGTGCGCCGCCCCGGTCCCCGCCGCAGCGGCCAGCAGGACCAACAGCACCACCGGCACCGCCGCCCACCGCAGCCAGGCCGCCGGGTCACTGCCGTCACCCACGCCGCCCAGCAGCGTCACCAACACCAACCCCGCCGCAGCCAGCGCCGCGACCACTGCGAGGACCAGCGGCCCGGGTCGGCGCAGCACCGGCAGCCGGGTGGCCAGCGGGCCGTCGTCGCGGTGCAGGGTCGCGTCGACCGTGTCCAGCACCGGCACCCACATCCAGCGGGCCCGCAGGGTACGCAGCGCACCCGTGTACCCGAACGCCAGCACCCCCCAGATCAGCACCGCGAACAGGGCGATCCGCTGGTCGAACAGCGCGGCGGCCAGCGCGATCAGCGCCCACCGCTCCCCGATCGGGAAGACCACCGTGCGCTTGAGCCAGTACGACAGCGACCCCGAGTCGGCCTGCACCCGGTTGGACGCGGCGTTCAGCCGGTCACCGATACCGCCGCCCCCGGTGCCCACCGTCTTCGGTCGACGGGCCGCCTCGTCGTGCAGCACGCCGTACCACGCGTCGGTCATGTGCCGCACCGTCTGGAGGGTCATCGCGGCGATGGCCAACGCCCAGCCGTACCGGAACCCGGCCGCCGTGGCACCCCACCCGAGACCCGCGTAGACCAGGTACTCCTTGGCCCGGTCGGCCATGGTGTCCAGCCACCCGCCCCACGCGCTGAAGTTGCGGGTGTACCGGGCGAGCTGACCGTCCACACAGTCGAGCACGAAGCCGAGATAGAGCAGGACCGCACCGCCGACCAGCGCCGGTCGGCCGCCGATGGCGAACAACGCGGCGGCGGCGACCGCGAAGACCACCGAGATCATGGTGACCGCCGTCGGGCTCAGCCCCAGCCGGGCACAGACCTTGGTGACCTGCGGCGACCAGGTGCTGACGAAGTACGTGGTGAAGAAGTCGTCCTTCTCCTTCACCGAGAGCCGCAACTCGGCCCGGTCCTCGTCGACGGCGGCCACCGCCGCCTCGGCGACGGCCAGCCCGGTCCGGTCGTCGACCCGGTGCGCGACCAGCAGGCGTACCCGGTGGGCGAAGACCAGCGCCCCCTGCCCGGCGAGGCCCGCGAAGACCCGGTCCACCGCCGGGCCCACGGCC
>NZ_SISL01000103.1:0-15717 GCF_004307965.1 Verrucosispora sp. SN26_14.1
CATACGAGATGAGCGCTAGTCTCGTGGGCTCGGCGATGTGTCTAAGAGACAGCGCACCGCGAAGCGGGCCGCACTCGCCGGCTGGATCGCGGTGGCCCTGACCGGCGTGGGCGCGGCCCTGCACCTGGTCGGGCTGGTCACGCGGGGTATCGCCGCCGAGCGGATGCCCTGGGGCAACATGTACGAGTTCGTGCTCACGGTCTCGTTCATCGGGGTGGCCGCCTGGCTGGTGGTGCTCTGGAAGGTGCCGTCGCTGCGCCGCCTCGGGCTGTTCCTGACCCTGGTCATGGTGCTGCTGGTGGCCACCGCCGAGCTGGTGCTCTACACCCCGATCGTGCCGCTGGTGCCGGCGCTCAACTCGTACTGGTTCGTCGTGCACGTGTCGACCGTCGTCTTCGCCTCGGGACTGTTCCTGCTGGGCTCGGTGCCGGCCGCCACGTATCTGATGCGGGCCGGCTACGAACGCGGCAAGCGCAGCTTCCCGTACACGCTGGCGAAGAAGCTGCCGGCGGCGGCCAGCCTGGAACGCCTCACCTTCGTCCTGCACGCCTTCGCGTTCCCGCTCTTCACCTTCGCGGTGATCGCCGGTGCGATCTGGGCCGAGGCGGCCTGGGGTCGGCCGTGGGGCTGGGACCCGAAGGAGACCTGGTCGTTCATCTCCTGGGTGATCTACGCCGGTTACCTGCACGCCCGCGCGACGCCGAGTGTGAAGCGCAACGTGGCCGCCTGGCTTGCCATCCTGGGCTTCCTGACGGTGCTGATGAACCTCTTCGGCGTGAACATCTTCTTCGAGGGCCTGCACTCCTACGGCGGTCTGTGAGGACAGAACCCAGGATGTAGAACTACACTTCTTGTAACTGTAGTTCTACATTTTGGTGGTCCGCCATGAGGCTGTCGAAGCCTGTCGAGATCTTCGACCGCGACGCGGAATGGGCCGAGCTGACCCGTTTCGCGACCGACGTTCGCCCAGGTGCAACGCTCGGAGTCGTCAGCGGGCGCCGCCGCCAGGGCAAGACCCTGCTTCTGTACGAGTTGGCAAAGGCCACCCGCGGGTTCTACTTCGGGGCGACCGAGGCGACGCCGGCCGAGTCCCTTCGGCGACTCGGTGAAGCTCTCGGCCGGTACGCCGGCAGCCCGGGCCCGGTGCAACTGTCGGACTGGCAGCATGCCGTTGACGCCCTGCTCGCCTTGGGCAAGGAGCGTGCCGTCACCGTGGTGATCGATGAGTTCCCCTACCTGGCCAGGGCCAGCCGGGATCTTCCGTCGATCATCCAGCACGCACTCACCCCTGGCCGACCTGAGCGCACCGGCTCACGTACCCGCCTTCTCCTGTGCGGATCGGCGCTCTCCTTCATGGGCGGTCTGTTGGCCGGCTCCGCACCGCTGCGGGGCCGGGCCGGGCTCGAACTGCCGATCGCGCCGCTCGACTACCGCGCCGCAGCGGAGTTCTGGGGTATCGGTGACCCGCGACTCGCCGTCCAGGTGTTCGCCATCGTGGGCGGCACGCCGGCCTACCGGCGGGAGTACGTCCAGGACGACGCGCCGGAGGGGCCTGACGACTTCGACGACTGGGTGGTGCGCGCCGTGCTGAATCCGGCCCGGCCACTCTTCCGCGAGGCGCGCTACCTGCTCGCCGAGGAACCGGATCTGCGCGACACCGCGCTCTACCATTCAGTGTTGGCTGCGGTCGCCGAGGGCAGCGCCACCCGGGGCGGCATCGCCGGTTTCATCGGGCGCAAAGCCACCGACTTGCAGCATCCGTTGACGGTCCTGGAAGACGCCGGGCTGCTCGTGCGGGAGCCTGACCCGCTGCGTAGCGGGCGTAGCCGGTACCGGATCGCCGAGCCGTTGATCACCTTCTACCAGGCTCTGATGCGTCCCGCATGGACCGCTCTGGAGCAGCGCCGTGGCGCGGACGTCTGGCGCCGATCCCAGCAGCGATACGCGAGCGCGGTGCTGGGCCCCGGCTTCGAGGAAATGGTCCGGCAGTGGACGCTGCGTTTCGTCGCCCCCGAAACGCTGGGTGGCATCGCCGCCGAAGTGCAGGCGGCGGTGCTCACGGACCCGGCGAGCCGGACGAGTCAGGAACTCGACCTGGTGGCGCTCGGGGAACTGCCGGCAGGTGACGGCCCACGACCATTGCTGGCCCTGGGGGAGGCCAAGTGGGGTCGTACGCTGGGCCGCTCAGATTTCGAACGGCTGGTCCGGGCACGTGAGCTGCTGCGGGGGCGGCCCGGTCTCGATCTGGATCACACGCGGTTGTTGCTCGCCAGCGCTGCGGGGTTCACCGACGAGCTGCGGCAGCTAGCCGTCAGCCGACCGGACGTGGTCCTGGTTGATGCCGCCCGGCTCTACTCCGGCGAGTGAACCGGCTGCCGGCCCTGGTCGGCGCCGTAGTCACCAGTCCCTGCCGAGGCGGCTCAGGGTCTCGTCGACGCGCAGCGTGATCTGGTAGGCGATCTCCGGCACGTCGGCCAGGTCGATGCGCTCGGCACGCATCTCCAGCTGCGCGTGCAGTTCCCGGGCGATCGCGTCGCGGAGACTGGTGAGCAGCGGCGACAACCCGTCCGGATCGCCGACGACGTACGCGTCCGACATGCGCCAATCCTGCCGTCCCCGACGCCCGCCGCCCCCGCACCTGTGAGATATCCCGTCCGTGCTCTGCCTCCGCCGAGGAGATCTTGGACAGTCTCCGTTATCTACGAACGGCAACTGTCCAAGATCTCAAACGTCGACGCGTCGTGGGCTCAAGGGGCTGAGGTTTCGGGCGGACGGGGTGTGCGCGGGGCGGCCCAGCCGAGGAAGCGTTCGTGTAGCGACGCGGGCTTCGGCACGTTGTGTGGATCGAGTCGATACAGGTCGTCCACGGCGTCGTACAGCATCATGCTGGTCCGGCTCGGGTCGCCGCAGTGGATGCAGGAGTGGGAGGCCAACGAGCGGCAGGCGACCGTGCTGCGCTCGTTCCAGAACACGGTGGTGCCGGGACTGTTGCAGACCTCGGCGTACGCCCGCGCGTTGTTCCGCAGCGTCGGCCTCTACGACGAGGAGGAGGTGGAGCAGCGGGCGTCGGCCCGGCTGGAGCGGCAGGCGGTGCTGACCCGCGAGCGACCGCCGCAGCTCGTCGCGGTGCTGGACGAACACGTGCTGCGTCGCCCGGTCGGCGGCCCGCTGGTGATGCGGGAGCAGTTGCGCCGGCTGGTCAAGCTGGCCACCGAACAGCCCCGGGTGCGGCTGCACGTGGTGCCCGCCTCGGTCGGCGCGTATCCAGGTGTCGCCGGGGCTTTCGTGCTGGCTACCCTTCCCGGTGGGAAGTACGTCGCCTACCTGGATGACCAACTCAAGGGTCAGGTCATCGACGACGCCGAGGACGTCGGGCGTCCTGGGAGGCGATCCAGGGCGAGGCGCTGCCGCCCCGGCAGTCGATCGAGTTGTTGACGGAGGTGGCGGAGCTGACCGGTGCCCGGTGGCGCACCAGCACCCGGAGCAGCACCAACGGCGGCAACTGCGTCGAGGTGGCCGACAACCTGCCCGGCGTGGTCGCCGTACGCGACAGCAAGGACCGGGACGGCGAGGTGCTGATCTTCGGCCCGGCCGCCTGGCGCGCGTTCGTGGCGCTGGCCCGCCGCCACTGACCTGCCGTCTATCGCCCGTGGGGCGAGTCGACCACCGGCCATGCCGGAGAGGTCAGACCGGTTCGTCGCGGTGGCGCAGGTCGTTGCGGACGGTGGGCGGGACGCGTAGCCGCTCATCCGTGCAGAGTCGCCGCAACTCGTCCGCATTCCCGTCGGGATCGCGGGTGAGTCGGGCCAACTCGTCGAAGAGTGCCATCCGCTCCTCGTCGATCGTCTCCTCCGGCTCCGGCATCGCACCCCAACTGTCCCAGGGCAGCAGTTCCGTCGTGCCCAGCGCGGCGGCGTCCCGCATCAGGTTGCCGGCGATCCACCACCAGCCGGCCTCGTCGGTCCCGGTGAGCCCGAAGGTGTCCGGGTCGGCGCGGCCCGCACGGCACCGCGCCCAGGCATCACCGGCGACCAGGAACCGGTCCCGTGATACGTCCATGGTGTCGAAGTCGATGCCGAACAGCTCTCGTTGGAACTCGTCGAGCTGGGCGTCGACCATGATCCAACGGCGCTGCTCCGCGTTCCAGTACTCGCCGACCCAGTGGTCCTCGTACCGCCCCTGTGCCAGGTAGTCGCCGAAGCCGCAGCGGGCGCGGGCCGGCACGCCACGAGCCCGCAGCACGGTGACCAGCAGGACGCTGTAGTGCCGGCAGTTCCCCGCCATCCGGTGCTCGGGCTCCCGCGGGACGTCCAGCGGCCGGTCGTCCCGGGTCACGATGCCGGCGAGCAGCTCGGCGGCGGGCCGCAGGTGCACGCTGCGCCGGTCGGCATCGGACAGGGTGACGCCGTACGCCCCGGCTATGTGCTCGTGGATCACCAGTCCCTGGATCGTCCGGGCGATCGCCGCCGGGTCCGCCGGCACCGCGTCGAGGAGTCCGGCGTACGCCCCGGCGGAGGTCAGCCGCCCCGGCCGCGCGTACCGGGAGAGAGTCGTCGATTCGTGGTGCATCCGATCCATTTCTGCGATCAGCTCGAAAGGGCTCGACCAGGCAGAGGTGACCGGTCCGGGATGGGCGGAACCAGCCCCGGTCACCATCCCGAACCGGCCACCATCAGGACTGAATCTGGACGACGACCGCTACCTCGTCGTTGTCCCGGTCGTCGTCCCACCAGGAGGGGTACGGCCCGGGCATGTTGAGGCTCACCGCGCCGGCCGCACCACCCACGGAGGTGATCCGGACCCCGAAGTCCACCTGATAGGTCTCACCGGCGGCGAACACCGAGCTGGGTACCGCGCAGCGGTACCAGGAGGCCCCGGGTTGCGGCTCGCCGCTGTACCAGCCGTCCTCCGACTCGTAAAGCGCGACACAGCGGTCGGGCACGGACTCCACGGTCACCCCGGACGGCACCCGGACGTAGAACGGTGCCACCTCGCCCGCGCCGCTGCGGAAGTCGTCGAGGTCTCCCGCGCCGATGTTCCGGACCCCGGCGCGCAGGATGGTCGAACCGCCGACCGGACCGACGACCGGCTCGGCCAGGGCGGCCAGGTCCAGGCTGTTCGGCACGTTGTCGACGTAGAAGGAGGCCCAGTTGTCGCCCGGGTCGATCTCGGGCGTCAGGACGCGGGCCGCTGCGGACGTGGTCCGGCTGGGACGCAGCCTCAGCTTGGTGCCGCCCTCCCGGCGCTGGTAGCCGAGTTGCGTCGGCAGCGCCGCAGCACCGGTCAGCGGCTCGACGAACTGGTCGAGGCTCTCCCCGGCGTAGGCAGAGCCGCCGATCTCGAACCCGAAGCCGCCGGACACCTCCATCGTCGCTCCCGGGCGGACCCGTCCGTTCAGGTCGCAGACGACCGAGGTCCGGTGACCGGTGAGCGGGGCGTACCAGCAGTTGGACCAGGTCGACGGCGTCAACCCCGAGGAGAGGGTGAAGGTGATCCGGACTCCTCTGCTGGTCCGGTTGCCGACGTTCGTGAGCCGGATCGGCGCGGACAACAGATCACCGACCGCAGCCGTGTCGACCCGCCCGCCGCCCAGGTTGACCAGGTCCGCGCCGTCACCGACGGACACCGTCGCCGTGGCGACGAAGGGATCGGCGTTGTCGGCCACCGCTCGGTACGACACTGTGGCGCTGTCGCCCCCGGAGGCACCGGCCAGTGGCCGGAACAACACCGGGATGCTGCCGATCTGGAGGCTCGAGTCCGGGTCGACGTCCGGTGGCAGCGGGCAGGTGACCTGGGTGCCCGACGTGGCGCACCAGGCGGGGAACTCGGCGGAAGCCACGCCGAGCAGGCCGGTCAGGTCGACGACGACCCGTGGATTCACCGCGTCCTGGGCGTACACGTAGAGCGGCTTGGCCTTGCCGGGGGCGCCGGCTGCGCCGATCACGACATCGTCGAGCTGGGCCTGGAACCAACCGGACCCGGTCTCGGCCTGGGCCGGAGCACCGAGCGCCACGAGTGAGGCGGTGACCGCCAACACCACGGCGGCTCGTCCCGCACGGGCGTGCGGGCGTCGCGCAGATCGCATGTGACTCCTTGCGTGGAGGGACCCGACGGCACGCCGACACCACCCGTGGCGGGGCCGTTCGGGAACCATGAGCTTAGATGCGCGGTACGACACACGACGCCCCGTGCGACGTGATCTCCGCCCGAAAGTCGGCCCGGCTTGGCAGGCGGGTCCGGCGGTGCGGGAGACTTGCTGCATGGCGGCTCGTGGGTTCCCGTACACCGATCTGAAGGACTTCCTGGCGGCGTTGGAGCGCGCGGGCGAGCTACGGCGCGTCGGCGTACCGGTCGATCCGGCGCTGGAGATCAGCGAGGTCGTCACGCGGACCGTGCGGGCGGACGGGCCGGCGCTGCTCTTCGAGCGGCCCACCCGGGGCGAGATGCCGGTGGCGATCAACCTCTTCGGCACCGAGAAGCGCACCGCGATGGCGCTCGGCGTCGAGTCGCTGGACGAGATCGGCAACCGGATCGGCGAGATGCTCAAGCCGGAACTGCCGATGGGCTTCTCCGGCATGATGGGCGGCCTGGGCAAGGTGATGCAGCTCAAGTCGATGCCGCCCAAGAAGGTCAAGACCGCCCCGTGCCAGCAGGTGGTCTACCGGGGCGACGACGTCGACCTGAACCGGCTGCCGGGGCTCCAGGTGTGGCCGGGCGACGGCGGCATCTTCCACAACTTCGGGCTGACCCACACCAAGCACCCGGAGTCCGGCAAGCGCAACCTCGGCCTCTACCGGCTCCAGCAGCACAGCCACAACACGCTCGGCATGCACTGGCAGATCCACAAGAACTCCACCGCGCACCACGCCGTGGCCGAGCGGCTGGGCCAGCGGCTGCCGGTCGCCATCGCCATCGGCTGCGACCCGGTGGTCAGCTACGCGTCCAGCGCGCCGCTCCCCGCCGACATCGACGAGTACCTGTTCGCCGGGTTCCTGCGTGGCGAGCGGGTGGAGATGGTCGACTGCCTGACCGTCCCGTTGCAGGTGCCCGCGCACGCCCAGGTGGTGCTGGAGGGCTACCTGGAGCCGGGGGAGCGCCTGCCCGAGGGACCGTTCGGCGACCACACCGGCTTCTACACCCCCGTCGAGCCGTTCCCGGTGCTGCACGTCGAGGCGATGACCATGCAGCGTGACCCGGTCTACCACACGATCGTCACCTCGAAGCCGCCGCAGGAGGACCACGGTCTCGGCAAGGCCACCGAGCGGATCTTCGCGCCGCTGCTGCGCTTCCTCATCCCGGACATCGTCGACTACGACCTGCCGGCCGCCGGGGTCTTCCACAACTGCGCGATCGTGTCGATCCGCAAGCGGTACCCGAAGCACGCGCAGAAGGTGATGAACGCGATCTGGGGCGCGCACATGATGTCGCTGACCAAGCTGATCGTGATCGTGGACGAGGACTGCGACGTGCACGACTACCGCGAGGTGGCGTTCCGCGCCTTCGGCAACGTCGACTACGCCCGTGACCTGCTGCTCACCGAGGGGCCGGTGGACCACCTGGACCACGCCTCCTACCAGCAGTTCTGGGGCGGCAAGGCGGGCATCGACGCCACCCGCAAGCTGCCCACCGAGGGCTACACCCGGGGCTGGCCGGAGGAGATGACCATGTCGCCCGAGGTCGTCTCGCTGGTCGACAAGCGCTGGAAGGAGTACGGCATCTGATGGCGACCGCCGCCGTGGAGCCGGCCGAACGTCCCGGGCGCGTGAAGTCCTTCCTCAAGCTCGTGGCGATCGAGCACTCGGTGTTCGCGTTGCCGTTCGCGTACCTGTCGGCGTTGACCGCGATGCAGGTCAACGGTGGCCGGGTGCGCTGGCTCGACCTGCTGCTGATCACCGTGGCGATGGTCGGGGCGCGGACGTTCGCGATGGCCGCGAACCGCATCCTGGATCGCCGGATCGACGCGCGGAACCCGCGTACCGCCAACCGGGAGCTGGTCACCGGCGCGGTGAGCCTGCGCACGGCCTGGACCGGCGCGGGCGTCGCCCTGGTGGTCTTCCTGGCCGCCGCCGCCCTGCTCAACCCGCTCTGTCTGGTGCTCGCGCCGCTGGCCGTGGTGCCGTTGGTGGTCTACCCGTACGGCAAGCGGTTCACCAACTGGCCGCACGCCATCCTGGCGCTCGCCCAGGCGGTCGGGCCGATCGGTGCCTGGCTGGCGGTCACCGGCACCTTCGCCGGCTCCGGACCGGCCTGGCTGCTCGGCGCGGCCGTCGGCCTGTGGATCGGCGGCTTCGACCTGATCTACGCCTGCCAGGACGCCGAGGTGGACCGCGAGATCGGGGTGCACAGCGTGCCGTCGCGGTACGGCCTGCGCTTCGCCCTGCACGCCTCCACGGTCTCGCACGTGGTGACGTTCGCCCTGTTCGGATGGTTCGGCGTGCTGGTCGGCTTCGGCTGGCTCTGGTGGATCGGTCTGCTGCTCACCGCCGTCGCCTTCGGCTACCAGCACCTGGTGGTCACGCCGACCGACCTGAGTCGGGTCAACCGGGCGTTCTTCACCGCCAACGGTTTCGTCGGCATCGCCCTGTTCGCCTTCGCCGTGCTCGACCTGGTCGTCCGGCTCGGCCTGCGCCCCTGAACCCACGTGTTAGGAAGGGACCCTTCATCTACCGGAGGCGTTAGTAAGGGGCCCTTCCTTACCCGCGTAGCGGGTGCTCTCCAGCGTCCAGTCGATGGTGCCGCGCAGGGCCCGGGACACCCCGTCGAGATGGGTGGTGACGGCCTCGTCCAGCGCCGGGCCGAACGACGGCACCCGGGTCCGCTGGTCGACGAACTCCCGCAACGTCTCGTGCCAGCGTCGGGTCACCGACTCGATCGCGGCCTCCCGGGACAGCCGGTGTTCGGCGGCAGTCGCCAGCACCAGGTTGTGCCCTCCGGCGGTGGCCTCGTCGCGCTCCAGCGAGGCGAGGTCGTTGTACCAGGAGAGCAGGTCGTTGCCGAGGTCCCGGAACCGGCTCAGCGCCGGATGGTGGTAGACCGCGTCGGGCAGGGGCCGACCGGTGACGAACTCGCCCAGCAGATACGACACGTACGCGGCCGAGGTGGCGCGGCGCAGTTCGACGTACTCGGTGACGCCGGGCCGGTGGCCGTCGGCCTTGTTGGCCGCCTCCTGCCAGGTCCCGTCGAGATGGTAGGCGACCGCGTCGGCGAATCGTGCCCGCCAGGGGGCCGGCATCCGGCGGCGCGGCTCCCGCCACGCGGTCACCAGCAGCCGCCGCAACGGCCCGACCAGCCCGGTCTGCGGTGACCGGGTCTGCCCGCGCAACAACGCCAGTACACCGTCGCGCAGTCCACGGATCTCGGTGAGGGTGAACTGGCCGGGCTTGTCACAGGCGTCGTCGACCAGGAAGAACCAGGTGAACAGCGCGGTGAGCACCCGCAGGTCGGGCTCGTCGGCGTCCGGGTAGAGCCGGCCGGCGTAGCGGGCGAAGCGGGCCCCGGCCAGGAGCCTGGCGGTCGCCGGGTCCACGGTCAGCCCGGTCCGGGGCAGCCAGTGGATCAACCACTCCTGCACGTCGTCCGCGTACGGTGACAGGCTGGACGGGATCGGACACGCGTCCCGCAGCGAGGGCAGGACGTCCCGACTCATCCCGATCCCTCCTCTGAGGTGCCGTACCGCATGCGGCACCAGGAGCATGCCAGGTCGCGAAGGTCCCCGCACGCCGATCGGACATCGGTGTCGTAACGCCCGCAGACCGCCGGATCAGGGCAGGTCCCGGGGGTACTGCACCGGCGTCGACGGTGACCAGGCAGGCTTGGGGGATGCGTGAACCATGGGTGGTCGGGGTCTCCGGGGCCTCCGGCACGCCGTACGCGGCCGCAGTCGTCCGCGGGCTGCTCGACGCCGGGGAGTCGGTGGACCTGATCGTCTCCCGGGCCGCCCGGCTGACCGTGCTGGACGAGACCGGCAGACCGTTCCGGGACGCCCACTGGGCCGACGACCTAAGTGCCTGGCTCGGTCGTGACCTGGACGGAGCGGACGTGCGGCACTGGCCCGCCGGTGACCTGGCGGCCGGGCCGAGCAGCGGCTCGTACCCGGTGCGTGGCATGGCGGTGGTGCCCGCGAGCACGGCCGCCTGCGCCGGCATCGCCATCGGCCTGTCCAAGGACCTGTTGCAGCGCGCCGCCGAGGTCAACCTCAAGGAGCGCCGACGGGTCGTGGTGGTGCCCCGGGAGACCCCGGTGACCCGTAGCCACCTGGAACACCTGATCGCGTTGCACGACGCCGGTGCGGTGGTGCTGCCGGCCAGTCCCGGCTTCTACGGCGCGGGAGCCGCGGCCACGGCGGCCCAACTCGTGGACTTCGTGGCCGGCAAGGTGCTCGACGCTCTCGGCGTACCGCACACCCTGTTCCGCAGGTGGGCGGGGAAGTTGAACGCGGACCGGACCTGACGACCGGTCCGCGTCCTGACCCGCACCACTCAGTACATGCCGGCGTTGGCCGGACCTGGGCCGGTCGAGGCGGCTGGGCCGTTGTTGCGTGGTCTGCCCATCTCGTCCGCCTCGTCCAGCATGCCCTCCCCTTCAAGCAGGGCCCGCACCTCGGATTCCCGAAACCGGCGGTGCCCTCCTGGAGTCCGGATACTGCCGATCCGGCCCGCTGCCGCCCATCGCGTGACAGTCTTCGGGTCAACCCGAAACAGCGCGGCGACCTCACCCGGTGTCAGCAGGCGATCTCCAGTGTCCACAGCCCCCTCCTCGCGTCGACGAAGCCCCCGGCTGAACACACTGCCCCCGGCCGGTGCGAGCCCAGAGCCGTCATGAGGGACGTATGGCAATTACAGCACCAGCGAACTGGCCTGTCCGCCAAACGCGAAAAACGCACTGAGTGAGAAGTTAGTAAATGGTATCGGCGGCACGCCCTTCCGACCCTGGGTATGCGAACTGTCACCCACTGCCATGCCCAACCGACACCGGAGTCCCGGTGTCACACGCCGCCGACTAGGGTCACAGTCCGTGGACGCCATCGACCGCAGCCTCGTGGACCTGCTCCGGGGCAACGCCCGCCTGTCGTACGCCGAACTGGCCCGCCAGGTCGGCCTATCCGCGCCGGCAGTGCACGAACGGGTCGGCAAGTTGGAGTCCGGCGGGGTCATCCGGGCCTACCGGGCCGACGTCGAGCCGGAGGCCGTGGGGCTGGGCGTCACCGCCCTGATCGGCATCGTCGAGGACTCCGGCGCGGACACCGACGACGTGCTGGAGGCGTTCCGGGCGATACCGGAGATCGAGTCCTGCTACTTCATGGCCGGAGTCGAGTCCTTCCTGCTCAAGGCGCGGGTGAGCACCATCGTCGAGCTGGAGCGCCTGATCGTACGGCTGAACCGGACACCCGGGGTGGCCTCCACCCGGACCGGCATCGCCCTGTCGACCAAGTGGGAGAACCGGCCCCAGCCGGTGGCGCAGACCACGTCCTGAGCGGCTTGCTACCTTTCCGAGCGTGACTCATCTCGACCGGTGCGACGAAGCCTGCCGGCAGTGGGTGACCGAGGCGATCGCCGCCGTCGAGGCGGACGCCAACCGGTCCGCCGACACCCACCTGCTGCCCTTCCCGCTGCCCCGGTCGTGGGGGATCGACCTCTATCTCAAGGACGAGTCGGTGCACCCGACCGGCTCGCTCAAGCACCGGCTGGCCCGCTCGCTCTTCCTGTACGGGCTCTGCAACGGCCGGATCGGGCCGGAGACCACGATCGTCGAGGCGTCGTCGGGCTCCACGGCGGTCTCCGAGGCGTACTTCGCGCGGATGCTGGGGTTGCCGTTCATCGCGGTGATGCCCGCCTCGACGTCGCCGGAGAAGATCGCCCAGATCGAGTTCCAGGGCGGCCGGTGCCACCTGGTGCAGGATCCGGCCAAGGTGGTCATCGAGGCACGCTGGCTCGCCGAGGACTCCGGCGGGCACTACATGGACCAGTTCACCTACGCCGAACGGGCGACCGACTGGCGGGGCAACAACAACATCGCCGAGTCGATCTACGCGCAGCTCGCGCTGGAACGCCATCCCGTACCCGCCTGGGTGGTGGTCGGCGCCGGCACCGGCGGCACCAGCGCCACCATCGGCCGGTACGCCCGCTACCGGCGACTGCCCACCAAGCTCTGCGTCGTGGACCCGGAGAACTCCGCGTTCTATCCGGCCTGGCAGGCGGCCGACTGGTCGGTCCGCACCGGCCGGGGCTCGCGCATCGAGGGGATCGGTCGGCCGACCGTGGAGGCGTCGTTCCTGCCCGCCGTGGTGGACCGGATGGTGCAGGTGCCGGACGCCGCCTCCCTGGCCGCCATGCGGGCCGGGTCGGCCGTCCTCGGCCGACGGGTGGGCGGGTCGACCGGCACCAACCTGTGGGGCGCCTTCGGGCTGATCGCGGAGATGCGCGCCGCCGGGCAGACCGGCTCGGTGGTCACGCTGATCTGCGACGCCGGCGACCGGTACGCCGACACGTACTACGCCGACGAGTGGGTGGCCGCACAGGGCCTCGACCTGGCCCCGCACCTGGCGACCGTGCAACGCTTCCTGGCCGACGCTTCCTGGCCGGGCTGAACCGGCCGACGCGTCAGCGGGGCGTCGCGCGCTCCGCCAGTCCGGGGTAGTGCCGCACGTAGCCGTCGGGGTCCACGTCGACGTCGGCGCTGAAACCGTCGCTGGTGTACCGGAACCGGTGTGGGCCCAGCCCGGTGTAGACCTGCTCGGTGGGAAACACCGTCAGGCTCGGCAGCAGCACCCAGGCCACGTCGATCCGGTGGGTGGTGTCGGCCGGCGCGGTGGTCAGGCCGAGCCGCCGCAACGGCAGCGTGTTGAACAGCGGCGAGCCGCCCAGGTCGACGTCGAGGGCGTCGGCCAGGCGGTCGGGATCCTCCAGGCCGGGCAGCCCGGCCGGAGCCCGCCCGGCGGCGGAGAGGACCGCGTCCAGGTCACCCTGCTCGGCGGCGGTCACCCGCCACCGTTCGGTCGCCCGTTCCAGGCGTACGCTCCGCCGCCACCCGGCGCCCTCGACCTCGACCTCCAGGCGGACACTGACCCACTCGGAGTCGGTGGCCACCTGGTAGCGGCAGGTGTAGGGCACCGGGTCGACCGCGATCTGGGTGCCGTACGCGGTCAGTCCGGACCCGTCGTCGACCACGGCGTGTTCGGCACCGGCCGTGTCGGACCGGGTCCACAGCAACGACTTCCGCATGGTCGACATGTTTCGGACGTTACGCCACCGCGCCCGGCCCGGCAGGCCATGCGCCGAACGACGATCAGTAGGTGTGTGCCCGGGGACGACCGGCCGACCCGCGCCGGTCCTCGCCCCGCACCTCCGAGCGCCCGCCCCGGTCGGCGCCGAACCGGCGTTCCCCGCGTGGCTGGTCGCCGTAGGAGCGGTCACCGAAGCGGCGCTCCCCGCTCGGCTGGTCGCCGTAGGAACGGTCACCGAAGCGGCGCTCCCCACGTGGCTGGTCGCTGTAGCTGCGGTCGCCGAAGCGGCGCTCGCCACGCGGCTGGTCGCCGAAGCGACGGTCCCCGCCCGGACGGTCGCCGAAGCGACGGTCGCCGCCGGGACGGTCGCCGAAGCGACGCGGGCCTCCGGTCGGCCGACCGGGCCGACGCGGCTCCTCCCGCTCCTCGCGTACCGGCACCCCGCTCGGCTCGCGGGCTCCGGTCAGCTCGGCCAGGGCGGCGTCACCGACGCGTACCCGGGTCTGCTCCGGCTCCACACCGGCCTTCTCCATCATCGCCAGGGTGGTGCGGCGCTGCTTCGGCAGCACCAGGGTCGCCACCGCGCCCGCCTCGCCGGCCCGCGCGGTGCGCCCGGCCCGGTGCAGGTAGTCCTTCGGGTCCTTCGGCGGGTCGACGTGCAACACCAGCGAGACACCGTCCACGTGGATGCCCCGGGCCGCCACGTCGGTCGCCACCAACACGTTGGTCCGGCCCTCGCGGAACTCGGCCAGGGTGCGGGTACGCATCCGCTGGGTCTTGCCGCCGTGCAGCCCACCCGCGCGTACGCCGACCGCCGCGAGCTGCGTGACCAACCGGTCCACGCCGAGCTGCGTACGGGCGAAGACGATGGTCCGGCCGGACCGTGCCGCGATCGACGCGGTCACCGGGAACTTCTCCTGCGGCGGGATCAGCAGCATGTGATGGTCCATGGTGGAGACCGCAGCGGTCGCGGGCGCGGTGGAGTGGGTCACCGGGTCGGTCATGAACCGCTTGACCAACGCGTCCACGTCGGTGTCCAGGGTGGCCGAGAAGAGCAGACGCTGGGCGTTCGCAGGCGTCTTCGCCAGCAGCTCCGTGACCTCGGGCAGGAAGCCCATGTCGGCCATCTGGTCCGCTTCGTCGAGCACGGTGACCTGGACGTCGTCCAGGCGGCAGACGCCACGGTCGATCAGGTCGGCGAGCCGGCCCGGGGTGGCCACCACCACCTCGACACCCCGGCGCAGGGCGTCGATCTGACGGTCGTAGGGCACTCCGCCGACGGCGGTCTTCAGGAAGACGCCGACGGCCTTGCCCAGCGGCAGCAGCGCGTCGTTGACCTGCATGGCGAGTTCCCGGGTGGGCACCAGGACGAGGGCACGCGGCCGCATCGGGCGGGCCTGGCCACTCTCGGCGACCCGGGCCAGCAGCGGCAGCCCGAAGGCGAGCGTCTTGCCCGAGCCGGTCTGTCCCCGGCCCAGCACGTCGCGTCCGGCGAGGGCGTCCGGCACGGTCGCGCGCTGGATCTCGAAGGGTGTGGTGATGCCCTGCCGGGCGAGGGCGCGCACGAGCGGGTGGGGCAGCCCGAGTGCGCCGAAGTCGATCGACTGGTCGGGGCCGGCGGCGTCGGCCGGCAGATCGGTGGGAACGTCAGAGGCGGACAGGGGCATGCCAGAGGCAGCGGAGGTGGTCAAGAAATGCCTTTCGAGCGGGGCGCACCTTCGCGATGTCCCGCCACGGCACTGCGCCGCCGGATCCGTCCGCAAGAACGCCCATGGGCGCGCAGGAGCGCGCCAGGTCAGTGATCACCCACCAGTGTACGGCGAGTGTCGACCCCGCGCGGGGACCGGATGGGGGTAGTGGGCGGACTCACCCGCCGTTCACCCCGGCAGAGCGCCGGTCAGACCGCTCAGGGCGTCGTTCGTCAGCAGCACGATCAGCACGCTGAACGCCACCAGCAGGCCCAGCGCGACCGCCAGCACGATCGCCACCCGCAGGGTGTTCCCGGAACGCTCGGCCGGAGTGTCCGTCCAACCCTGCGCCAGAATGTGACCGGTGAGTGACCCGGAGTTCTCCTCGCCGACCGGGAAGGCCACGGTGTTGGCTCCCGACCCGCCCGCGTAGTAGGCGCTGAGATCGGACCCGCCGGGATGGTGCGTCGCCGATCCGGCCGTGCGGGAGCCGTCCGACCGGGGACCGGGACCCGCCGTTGCCCGTGGGTCGGCCGCCGCCGCTGTCCCTGGAACCGCCGCCGACGGCGGGCCCGGTCGGACCACCGGCCTGGTGGCGTCGGGGTCGTCCAGTGGCACCGGCCGGGTCCGGTCCTGGTCGGTGCCGGTAGGAGCCGTCGGCGGCTCGGTCGGAAGCAGCCCTGGCCGTACCGAGGGTCGGGGCGCGCCTGCCGGAGAGCCGGCGCTCGGCTCGTCCCGGCGCCCGCCCGGGGTGGTGGGTGGCGGCCAGATCGGCAGCGCAGGAGCGGGCACCGCCGGTCTGTCTCT
>NZ_SISL01000104.1:0-15624 GCF_004307965.1 Verrucosispora sp. SN26_14.1
CCGCGAGCCCGCGCACCGCGCCGGCCACCCCGAGACCCGCCTCCGACTGCTCGTTGCCGCCGCTTCCGGGGAGACCTCGCCGCAGACCGGCGACGAGACCGCTCCCCTGCCCACCGGCTCCGAGGCGCGCGACGCGCCGGTCGCAGGTCCCGGGACCGTCCCCGGCACCGACCGGAAATCCACCGACCCGCCCTCGCACGACTCCGCGCACCGACGCCTCACCGACGAGCAGCAGAGCGGTGGCGGGGCCGCTCCTGAATCCGAGGAACGAGACGCCGCTCCCGGTGAACGGGACGCCCCGCCACACCTGTCCGACCCACCCGCACGGCGAGCCCGCGCGGACGAACCGGATCGCGACCGGGTCGCCGTGCCTCGGGCCTGGGCACTCGCCGCCGTCGCCGTCCTGGTGGCGATGGCCGCCGGCATCGGCACCGCGCTGACCGTCGTCGGCACCGGCGACGACCACGCCGGCTCCCCGTACGAGGCCGCCGAACCGCAGCCCGGAGCGGACCCGTTCGAGGCCGGTGGTCCGGAGCCGGGCGGTCCGCCCCCGCGCGACGGGAGACGCCCGCCGCCGCCGGGCGGGCTCGTACCGCCTCCGCTGCCCTGCGTGCGACCCTGGGTCGAGGGCGGGCCGATCGACACGGCCGCACCGGTGACCGACGACGAGAAGTTCCGGCCGCCGACCGGCTGGGCCTGGCACACCGACCGCACCGGCTTCCGGGTGGCCGTACCTGCCGAGTGGCGGTACTCCCGCGACGACGACGTGGCCTGCTTCCAGGATCCGGCGACCGGCCGCGCGCTCACCGTCGCCCGGAGCACCGACACCCGCCTCGGGCCGGTGGCGCGACTGCGCGCGGTCCGCGACCGGGAACTGGCCGCCGGCACCCTCCCCGGCTACCAGGAGTTCCGGCTCGGGCGGATGGACGACGCCACCGCCTGGGAGTTCGGCTGGCTGACCCCGCACGGCGACCGGCTGCGCGCCACCCAGATCGTGCCGGACGAACGGACCCGCGACCGCGTCTGGACGCTCGGCTGGATCACCCACGAGTACGACTGGAAGCCCTCGACCGACCAGTTCGCCACCATCCGCACCAGCTTCCGACCCCGCCGCTGAGTCCCGGACGCGACGGCACCCGCAGGGTGTTCGCGACGGTGCGGTGTCGGCCCGCCCCAGGTGGGGTGGGGTGGCCCGGTGCGGTACGCCGCTAGGCTCGGGGGCGTGGAACGGGAACGGCACGACGACACTGACCGGCTGCGAGTCTCCGACCGGGAGCGGGAGGAGGTCGTCGAAGTGCTCGGCAAGGCGGTGACCGAGGGCCGGATCACCCTCGACGAGTACACCGAGCGGGCCGGCGCCGCACACGCCTCCCAGACGCGTGGTGAGCTGGCCCGGCTGACCACGGACCTGCCCGACGCCCCGGGTCGGACGCTGGGCCGGACGACCGGTGCGCTCGCCCCGACGCCGGAGAAGCTGATGGCCGTCTTCGGCAACGAGGTCCGCAAGGGGACCTGGACGGCCCCGGAGCTGATCGAGGCGCGGGCCATCTTCGGGGACTGCCGGATCGAGCTGCACGAGGCCGAACTCTCCGCCCGGGTGATCCGGATCGACGCGGACGCGATCTTCGGCAACGTCACGGTCGTCGTGCCGGAGGGCACCGACGTCCGGCTCACCGGCAGCGCGGTCTTCGGCAACAAGAAGTCGAAGCTGACCGGGCCGGTCACCCCCGGTTCCCCGGTGATCGAGGTGACCTGCCGTGCGATCTTCGGCGACGTGACCGTCCGGGCGCCCCGCAAACGCTGGTGGAGCTGATCACCCCTCGCCCTCTGCCGCCCGGACCCGCCGGCCCTCCGACAGCTCGGCGAACCGACGTCGCCGCCACCACGAACTCGTGGAACGACTGGACCATGCCCACCCCCTCACCGCTCTAGAACGTCAGGGGGCACACCGATGGTTGGGGTGGTCCGGTCGACGACCGGTCAGCCCGGCGCGGAGACGGGCGAGCCGATGCGGTGCAGCGTGCCCTCCGGGTCGACGTAGGCGAACTCGCGTAGCCCGTAGGGGGTGTCGTGGGGCTCGCCCAGCCGACCGTCGACACCCGAGGTGGTCCAGGCGGCGTGCAGCGCGTCGGCGTCGGAGACGTACAGGTAGAGCGTCGACGCCGTGCGGGTCGGGTCGTGCTCGGCCCACTCGGTGAGGTGCCACGAGACCGAGTCCCGCTCGACGAATGCGTAGCGCTCGGGCCCGGGGTGGGACCGCACGGTGAAGCCGAGCCGCCGGTAGCGGTCGAGCGCGGCGTCCAGGTCACGCACCGGCACCACCGGAGCGATCCTGTCGAAGGAGACTTCTGCGGGCATGCGGCCACCCTGTCCGAAAGCGCCGACGTGCGGCGACGACCTCCCCGAGACCGTACCGCCGGGCTGTGACAGGTCGGCGGAACGCCGCGTCCCATGGCCGACACAAGCGGTCCGGCGGGCCGTCCGGCGCTGCCATACTCCCTGGTGGTCGGGTCGTTCCTCGGGCAGCGCCGCAACGGTGTCCCTTGTGGATCCTCATGACGGTCCCCCTGCGGCGTGGCGGAGAACTACAGTGACGTAGTTTTGGCGCTCAAGATCCCTGGGGAGGGCGAGCCGAGATGATGGGTCCGTCGCACGCGCTGTCCGGCGCAGCGGTATGGCTGAGCGGGTCCTGGGCGCTCCAGCACTTCTACGACTACGAGCAGTCGCCGCTGGCGTTGGCCGTCGGCACCGCTGTCTGCGCCGGTGCGGCACTGCTGCCGGACATCGACCTCTCCGGCAAGGTGACCCGCAACCGGGGCGGCGCGACCGTGGCCCGCACCTTCGGCGTCTTCTCGCTGTTCGTCGCCGAGGTGGTGGAGAAGATCTCGCTGGGCGTCTACTACGCCACCAAGCTCAGCCGGGACCCGAAACGCAACAACGGCCACCGGACGCTGACCCACACCATCCCGTTCACGGTGCTGGTCGGCTGGGGCACCACCACGCTCTGCGTCCAGTACGGCAAGTGGGCCGTCATCGGCATCCTGTTCTTCATGATCGGTCTGGCGCTGCGGGGCCTGTTCGACAAGTGGGCCGCGCGCGCCGGCTGGGTCATCGTCACGCTGGTCTCGGCCGGCGCCGCCGTGTTCACCGCTGTCAACCTGCCCGGTGATCGCGGGTATCCGATGATCGGCCTGGCGGTCGGGGTGGGTTCGTTCGTGCACATCCTCGGCGACATGATCACCCGGGCCGGCGTACCGATCCTGTGGCCGATTCCGATCAAACGGCGGATGTGGACGCCGATCAGCCTGCCCGACAAGATCGCGATGCGGGCCGGCGGACGGACCGAGACCGTCTTCGTGCGTACCGGGCTCATGGTCGTCTCGACACTGGCCGCGTTGGGCCTGGTCGCCCCGTCGGTGCTGGAGAAGTTCCACCTCGACATCTGATCTCGTCGAGGCCGGGCCGGCGGCCGTCGCTGGGGACGCACCGCCACCAGCCGCCGATCATGGAGTGGTGGCTGAAGGATTGCCCCGACAGGTGGCATTTGTGAGCACCACACGTCCATGATCGGCGGGTAAGTGGGGTGCGGCGGCGGGCGTCCGGGGCTGCGACGTCGGTTCGTCATTGGCTATTGACGTGGCTGTAACACGTGACCTACCTTCTGTCGAACCGCTTAGTCGAAGCGTTTCGACGAGCCCGTGTGGGGAGGTGCCGTGGCCACCATGCAGGACGTGGCGCGCCTCGCCCGGGTCTCGGTCAGCACCGTGTCGTACGTGCTCACCGGCACCCGCCCGATCTCCCAGGCCACCCGGGACAAGGTCCTCGCCGCGATGGCCGCGCTCGACTACCAGCCCAACGCCATGGCCCGTGGACTGGCCAGCCGACGTAGCCGCATCCTCGGCCTGCTGCTGCCGATGGACGAGCGGGGTCTGGGCGCCACCGAGACGGCCTTCGTCACCGGTGCGGCGGCCGCCGCCGGTGCGGCCGGGTACCACCTGGTGCTCTCCCCCATCGGCGTCGGCGACCTCGACGAGTTGCGCCGGCTGGCCAGCCAGCGGATGCTCGACGGCGCGCTGCTGATGGAGGTGCAGCTCCACGATCCCCGGGTCGACGTGTTGCGGGAGGTCGGCGTACCGCTGGTGCTCATCGGTCGCACCGCGGACACCACCGGATTGTCCTACGTGGACATCGACTTCGCGCAGACCGTCCAGGAGGCCGTCGGCCACCTGGTCGACCTCGGGCACCGCCGGATCGTCTACGTCAACCACTCCGCCGAGACCCTGGCCGAGGGGTACGGCCCGGCGCTGCGCACCCGCGACGCGTTCACCTCGGCGATGACCGGACACGGTCTGGAGCCGTTGATGATCCCCGCCGAGGACAGCGCCGCCGGGGGCCGGGCCGCACTGGACACCGCGCTGCGGCAGGTGCCCGACCTGACCGCGATCCTGGCGATGAACGAGAGCGCCGTCTTCGGCCTGCTCGGCGAGTTGGCCACCCGGGGTCGGACGGTCCCCGACGACGTCTCGGTCGTCTCGATGGTCACCTCGCCCCAGGTCGCCGAACTGGCCACGCCCGCACTGACCGCGATGAACTCGCCCGGGTCGGCGGTGGGGCGGATCGCCATCGAGACGCTGCTGCGTCACGTCGACGGCGGTGGCGACGAGATCCGCCAACAACTGTTGCCGTGCGCGTTGGAGGTCCGCGGATCCAGCGCTCCGCCGCGTACGGCCGGCACGAGTGACACGGGGGCCGGCGGCGACCAGCCGGCTCCGGGCAGTGAAGCAGCCCGCCGTCGCGCTGCCACGCGACGACGGGCTTGAGGAGTACCGGCTCGATACTCACCAGGGAGACTAGCAATGCGACGATTCCGCAGCGTAGCCGTGGCGGCCACGGTGGCCGCGCTCACGGCGACGAGCCTGGCCGCCTGCGGCGGTGACGGGGACGACAGTGGGGCGAACGTCCTCAAACTCTGGCACTACGAGAGCGCCAACAGTGCGATGGGCATCGCCTGGGACCGGGCGATCGAGATCTTCAAGGACGAACACCCCGGGGTCGAGGTGCGCTTCGAGCGCAAGGCGTTCGAGCAGATCCAGCAGAACGCCGGCATGATCATCAACTCGGCCGAGGGCCCCGACATCATGGAGTACAACAAGGGCAACGCCACCGCCGGGTTGCTCTCCTCGCAGGGCCTGCTCACCGACCTGACCGCCGAGGCCACCGAGCGCGGCTGGGACAAGGCGCTGAGCCCCAGCCTGCAGACCACCGCCAAGTACGACAACGGCGTGATGGGCTCGGGCAACTGGTACGGCGTACCCAACTACGGCGAGTACGTGATGGTCTACTACAACAAGGAGCTCTTCACCGAGCACGGCGTCACCGTGCCGACGACGCTGGCCGAGATGACCGCCGCGATGGACACCTTCGTCGCCAAGGGCGTCACGCCGCTGGGCATGTCCGGCGCCGAGTACCCGGCCGGTCAGCTCTTCTACCAGCTCGCGCTCTCCCGCGCGGACCGCACCTTCGTCAACGACTACCAGCTCTACGCCAACCCGGTGGACTTCAAGGCCGACCCGCTCAGGTACGGCGCACAGACCTTCGCCGAGTGGGTCGGCAAGGGCTACATCGCCAAGGACTCGGCCAGCCTCAAGGCCGAGGACATGGGCACCTCGTTCATCTCCGGCAAGGTCCCGATGATCGTCTCCGGTAGCTGGTGGTACGGCCGGTTCAAGAGCGAGATCTCCTACGACTGGGACAGCTTCCTCTTCCCCGGCAACACGATGCACGCCGGCTCCTCCGGCAACCTCTGGGTGGTCCCGGAGACCAGCAAGGCCAAGAACCTGGCGTACGACTTCATCGACATCACCATGCGGCCGGAGATCCAGGCGCTGATCGGCAACAACGGGGGCGTGCCGGTGGCCGGTGACCCGGCCGCGATCAGCGACGAGAAGGACCGCAAGCTGATCGAGAACTTCAACACCATCAGCGGCCAGGACGGCCTGGCCTTCTATCCGGACTGGCCGGTGCCCGGCTACTACGACGTGCTGGTCTCCGGCTTCCAGGGCCTGATCAACCAGTCCAGGTCGCCCGAGCAGGTCCTCGACGCGATCGCCAAGCCCTACCAGGACGGCGTCGCGGAGATCACGCGCGACTGAGCGGCGGCGGGGGCGGGCGTACCCGTCGGCGTCACCACGGTGACGCCCGCCCCACCCTGGAAGGACCTCCCATGGCAGTGCCCGACACCGTCGCCGCCCGCCCGGGGGCGACCCCGTCTCCCCCGACGGGCAGGACCCCGCGCCGACCCCGACGCCCCGACGCCGGCTACTGGCTCTACCTGTTGCCCGGTGCGGCGCTGTTCCTGCTCGTCATCGGCGGCCCGCTGGTCTACACCGGCTACCTCTCCCTGACCAAGTGGTCCGGCGTCGGCGACCCCAGCTTCATCGGCCTGGACAACTACCGCACCCTGCTCACCGACGACGTCTTCTGGACCTCGTTCACGAACACCATCGCGATGATCGTCGCGATGGTGGTGCTGCCCACCCTGATCGGCCTGGTCCTGGCGGCCGTCCTGTTCGACACCATCGGACGTCGCTTCCGCCCGCGTACCGCCGCCGCACTGCGGGCCGCCTTCTATCTGCCGCAGGTGCTGCCGGTCGTGGTGGCCGGCATCGTCTGGGGCTGGATCCTGCGCCCCGACGGCGCGCTCAACGGGCTGCTCGACGCCATCGGGCTCGGCACGCTGAGCCACGACTGGCTCGGTGACCCGGACACCGCCCTGCCGATGGTGATGGCCGTGATGATCTGGGTGCAGCTCGGCTACCCGGTGGTCGTCTTCATGGCGGCGCTGGAACGGGTCAACCCCGAGCTGTACGAGGCGGCGGAGATCGACGGCGCCGGCTGGTGGCGACGGTTCCGCGCGATCACCCTCCCGCAGATCCGGCCGGAGACCTTCGTGGTCGGCCTCACCTGCACCATCGCCGCGATGAAGGTGTTCGGCCCGATCTACGCGCTGACCCGGGGCGGCCCGGAGAACGCCACAAACGTGCCCTCCTACTTCGCCTACTTCACCTTCTTCAAGCGGCTCAACGTCGGCTACGGCTCGGCGATCTCGATGGTGCTGACACTGATCATCGTCGTGGTGGCGGTGCTGTTCATCCGGGCGCAGAACCGTGCCGAACGCCGCGACGGAGGAATCTGATGGCCGTCACGCTCACCCCACCCCGCACCGGCGGCCGTACCCGCCGGGTTCCCGACCGGCACCACCGGGGCGTCACCCGCTGGATCGTGCTGGCCCTGGTCACCGTCGCCGCGCTGGTGATGCTGGTGCCGTTCGCGTTCATGCTGCTCAACGCGTTCAAGTCGCCCGGCGACTACTCGACCAACGGCCCGCTGAGCTGGCCGACCGAGTTCTACACGACCGGGCTGCGCACCTACTGGGAGCAGGTCGACTTCCCGGTCAAACTGTGGAACTCGATCCTCATCTCCGGCTCCGTCGCGGTGCTCGCCGTGGTCGTCTCCCTGCTCAGCGCGTACGCGCTCGGCATCGGCCGGGTCCGGGGCCGGCTCTGGATCATCGGGCTGTTCCTGCTGGCCAACATGCTGCCGCAGGAAGCCCTGATCTATCCGCTGTACCACTTCGCCAAGGAGGCCGGGCTCTACAACACCCGACTGGCGGTGATCATCATCTTCACCGTCATCCAGGCCGCCTTCGGCACGTACCTGCTCGCCTCGGTGCTCAGCACCTTCCCGCGCCCGCTGCTGGAGGCCGCCGCGCTCGACGGGGCCGGCAAGTGGCGGATCCTGTGGCGGGTCGTGCTGCCCAACGTCCGGCCCACCATCTCGGTGCTGCTGGTCTTCTTCTTCATCTGGACCTGGAACGAGTTCCTCATCCCCCTGGTCATGCTGATCGACAACCAGACCCAGACCATCCCGGTCGCGCTCGCCTCGTTGCAGGGCGACCGGCTGATGGACGCCCCCACCACCAACGCCGGCGCGCTGCTCAGTCTCCTCCCGGCGATCCTGTTCTTCCTCGTCTTCCAGCGCACCCTGGCGCGCGGCATCACGGCAGGAGCCGACAAGTGAAGTTCACCGACGGATACTGGCAACTGCGTCCCGGGGTGAGCGTGCTGCGCCCCGGCACGGTCGAGTCGGTGGAGCCGGACGAGCGGTCCTTCACCGTCTTCGCCCCGATCGGCAGGATCACCGGACGCGGCGACACCCTGAACCGCCCGGTGGTCACCGTACGCTTCTTCTCCCCCGCCCCCGGCGTGGTCGGGGTGACCGTCGGACACCATTCCGGCGGGCTCCCCAAGCAGCCCCGCTTCGCCCTCGCCGACAGCACCGCACACCCGGTGCACGTGGAGGTCACCGGGCTCAGCGCGCGGTTGACCACCGGCGAGATGACCGTGCGGGTGGCGCTGACCGGCCCGTGGCGGGTCGACTTCCTGCGCGGCGACAAGCTGGTCACCTCCTCCACCGAACGCAGCATCGGCGTGGTCACCGACGCCGAGGGCCACAAGTACGTGCACGACCGGCTCTCGCTCGGCGTCGGCGAGACGATCTACGGCCTGGGCGAGCGCTTCGGCGCGTACGTCAAGAACGGCCAGACGGTCGACATCTGGAACGCCGACGGCGGCACCGCCAGCGAGCAGGCGTACAAGAACGTGCCGTTCTATCTCAGCAGCGCCGGGTACGGGGTGTTCGTGGACCACCCCGAACACGTGTCGTTCGAGGTGGGCTCCGAGGTGGTGTCGCAGACCCAGTTCAGCGTGCCGGGGCAGTCCCTGACGTACCACGTGATCGACGGCCCCACCCCGAAGGACGTGCTGCGCCGCTACACGGCGCTGACCGGTCGCCCGGCCCGGGTGCCGCCCTGGTCGTACGGGCTGTGGCTGTCCACCTCGTTCACCACCTCCTACGACGAGAAGACGGTCACCGAGTTCATCGACGGGATGGCCGAGCGGGACCTGCCGCTGTCGGTGTTCCACTTCGACTGCTTCTGGATGCGGCAGTTCCACTGGGTCGACTTCATCTGGGACCCGGCGACCTTCCCCGACCCGGAGGGGATGCTGCGCCGGCTGCACGAACGCGGCCTCAAGGTCTGCGTCTGGATCAACCCGTACATCGCCCAGCGGTCCTACCTCTTCGAGGAGGGCCGACAGGCCGGCTACCTGGTCCGCAACCCGGACGGGTCGGTCTGGCAGTGGGACAAGTGGCAGGCCGGGATGGCGCTGGTCGACTTCACCAACCCGGACGCGGTCCGGTGGTACGCCGACAAGCTGAAGGTGCTGCTGGACATGGGCGTCGACTGCTTCAAGACCGACTTCGGCGAGCGCATCCCGACCGACGTGGTCTGGCACGACGGCGCCGACCCGCAGCGGATGCACAACTACTACTCCCACCTCTACAACAAGGCCGTCTTCGAGCTGTTGACGGCCGAGCGAGGCGAGGGCGAGGCGGTCGTCTTCGCCCGCTCCGCCACGGCGGGCGGTCAGCAGTTCCCGGTGCACTGGGGTGGCGACTGCGAGTCCACCTTCGTGGCGATGGCCGAGTCGCTGCGCGGCGGCCTGTCGCTGGCCGCGTCGGGCTTCGGCTACTGGAGCCACGACATCGGCGGCTTCGAGGGCACGCCCGACCCGGCGGTGTTCAAGCGGTGGATCGCCTTCGGGCTGCTCTCCTCGCACTCGCGGCTGCACGGCTCCGGCTCGTACCGGGTGCCGTGGGCGTACGACGACGAGGCCGTCGACGTGCTGCGCCGGTTCACCCGACTCAAGATGTCGCTGATGCCGTACCTGGCGGCAGCGGCCGACGAGGCGCACCGCGAGGGCGTACCGGTGATGCGGCCGATGATCCTGGAGTTCCCGGACGACCCGACCGCCGCGTACCTGGACCGGCAGTACATGCTCGGCCCGGACCTGCTGGTCGCCCCGGTGATGAGCGCCGACGGTCAGGTCACCTACTACGTGCCGGCCGGCACCTGGACCCACCTGACCAGCGGCGCACAGGTCACCGGCCCGGGCTGGGTCACCGAGAAGCACGGCTTCGACAGCGTCCCGGTGCTGGCCCGGCCCGGCTCGGTCATCCCGTTCGGGACGGTCACCGACCGGCCCGACTACCGCTGGGCGGACGACGTCACCCTGCGCCTGTACGCTCCGGCACCGGGCCAGCGGACCCGGGTACGCGTGCCCGCGCCCGACCGTGGGTCCGGCACGGAGTTCGAGGTGTACCACCGCGACGGGACGGCCACCGCCGAGGTGGTGGCGGGCGACTCGTCGGGGTACCGCTGCGAGGTCACGGAGGTGACGAAGTGAGTGATGTCGTGTTCCCTGAGGGCTTTGTCTGGGGGTCGGCCACGGCCGCGTACCAGATCGAGGGGGCAGCCCGGGTGGACGGCCGTGGACCGTCGATCTGGGACACCTACAGCCACACACCGGGACGCACCCTGAACGGGGACACCGGCGACGTCGCCGCCGACCACTACCACCGGTGGGAGTCCGACCTGGACCACATCGCCGCGCTCGGGCTGGACGCGTACCGCTTCTCCATCGCCTGGCCCCGGGTGCAGCCCGGCGGCTCCGGCCCGGTCAACCAGGCCGGCGTGGACTTCTACTCCCGGCTGGTGGACGGGCTGCTGGAGCGCGGTGTCCAGCCGGTCGCCACGCTCTACCACTGGGACCTGCCGCAGGAACTGGAGGACGCCGGCGGCTGGCCGGAGCGGGACACCGCGCTGCGCTTCGCCGACTACGCCACGGCGATCGTCGGGGCGCTGGGCGACCGGGTGCACACCTGGACCACGTTCAACGAGCCGTGGTGCTCGGCGTACCTCGGATACGCCTCCGGCGTACACGCGCCGGGACGCACCGAACCGGAGGCGGCGCTACGCGCCGTACACCACCTGAACCTGGCGCACGGTCTGGCCGGCCGGGTGATCCGCGACCTGGCTCCGGCGGCGCGGCTGTCGGTCACGCTGAACCTGCACGTGATCCGTCCGGCCTCGGATTCGGCGGCCGACGCCGACGCGGTACGCCGCACCGACGCGCTGGCCAACCGGGCCTTCCTCGGCCCGATGCTCGACGGCGCGTACCCGGCCGACCTGCTCTCCGACACGGCGGCGGTCACCGACTGGTCGTTCGTCCGCGACGGCGACGAGCGCACCGCGGCCGTCCCGCTCGACGTGCTCGGCGTCAACTACTACTCGACCACCCTGGTCCGCACCTGGGACGGCGTCTCGGCCCGGTCGAGCGCGGACGGCCACGGCCGGTCGGCGCACTCCGCCTGGGTCGGCGCCGACCGGGTCGACTTCCTGCCCCAGCCGGGCCCGTACACGGCGATGGGATGGAACATCGAGCCGGCCGGCCTGACCGAGCTGCTGCTGCGGCTGCACCGCGAGTACCCCGACCTGCCGCTGATGATCACCGAGAACGGCGCCGCCTTCGACGACGTGGTCTCGCCCGACGGCGCGGTGCACGACGACCGCCGCGTCGACTACCTGCGCCGGCACATCGCCGCGACGCACGACGCGATGGCGGCGGGTGTCGACGTGCGGGGCTACTTCGTCTGGTCGCTGCTGGACAACTTCGAGTGGGCGTACGGCTACGACCGCCGCTTCGGGATCATCCGCGTCGACTACGACACCCAGGAACGCCTCTGGAAGGACAGTGCCCACTGGTACCAGCGCCTGGCCGCCGGCAACGTCCTACCCGACTGAGCGGGTCAGACGCCGACGCGCTGCTCGGGCACGGTCAGGCCGTACAGCGCCATCAGTTCGGGGGTGTCCACCCGACTGCCGTCGGCCACCGAGTCGCAGGCGATGTCGACGATCTGGTCCTTGTGCGCCAGCAGGTAGGGCCGGGCACCGACGTCGGCACTGGCCAGGGTGGCGATGCCCGGCCAGTGCCGACGGCCGAACAGCATCGGGTAGCCGCGCAGCCCGTTGTAGGTGGCGCAGACCAGCACGTCGGGAAAGGGCAGCGCGGTGACCCGACGGATCGCCTCGGCGGTCAGCCCGGGCATGTCGACGGGGACCACCACCGCGGCCTCCACCCGGTCGTCGTCGATGCCGGCCAGGCCGGCACGGATGGACGAGCCGACTCCGGTGCCCCACGCCCGGTTGACCACCACCGTGGCGTGGTCCAGGTGCGCGGTGTCACGGACCTGGTCGGCGGCGGCGCCGAGGACGACGACGATCTGCCCGCAGCCCGCCTCCGTCAGCGTGTCGATCATCTGGTCGACCAGGGGTTTGTCACCCTGGTGCAGCAGGGCCTCGGGGCCACCGATACGACGGCCACCTCCCGCCGCGATGATCATTCCTGCGATCCGGTTCAGAACCGCGCTCCCTCCAGTGTGGGACCGGGTGAGCACCGTGGCGCTGTCCGTCCCGTCCGACGCACATCGTTTGCAACGAGCACGGACGGAGGAGAGTGGCGGGGCAAATAGGATAAATTAGGTAACACGCTCATCCTTCGGTGCGCGTCGGACGTATGCCGCACCCGTCGACCCGATCCCCCTGACGGATCGGCTCAGCCAGGCACCGGCAACGCGCCACCGACCCGGATGGGACCGTACGCGTCCCGCAACCGACCGCCCGTACGCCGATTGGCCACCGCCACCACCTCGGCCAGCATGGACAAAGCGGTCTCGGCCAGCGAGTCCCCGCCGAGATCCAGGCCCGCCGGACCGGCGAGCCGGTCGAGACCGGCGAGACCACCCAACCGGGCCAACCGTCGATCATGCGTCTCCCGGCTCCCCAGCACCCCCACATGACCGGCCCGGCCGGACAACGCGGCCCTGATCGCGCGATCGTCGATGCGCGGGTCGTGGGTCAGCACCAGCACCGCGTCGCGAGGCCCGACCGGGGCAGCGGACAGCCACCGGTCGGGCCAGTCGCAGACCACGTCGTCGGCCGCCGGCGCCCGCTCCCGACAGGCGTACGCGGGTCGCGGGTCGACCACCGTCACCCGGTAACCCATCGGCACGGCCAGCGCGGCCACCGCGGCGGCCAGATCCGTCGCACCGACCAGCACCAGGAGCGGGCCGGGACGCCACTGCTCGACGAAGCACTCCTCATCGGCGGGCAGCCCGTCCCGGCTCGCCGCGACCGACCAGTCGAACGGCTCCCGCAACGCGACGGCCACCGCCAGCGGACGGCGCGCGGCCAACGCGGCACCGATGGTCGCGTACACCGCGCCGGTGGGCGCCGGCGCGATCAGCACCCCCAACTCGGCGACGCAGGCGGGCGCGGCCTCCCAGGGCATCAACTCCGCGGCGGGAGTGACCGCCGTCAGACGGGGGCGGGCACCGTCGAGCACCGCGCGGGCCTCCGCCAGCAGGGCCCCCTCCACGCAACCACCGGAGACCGAGCCGACCCAACCGCCGTCGGCGGCGACCGCCATGGTGGCGCCCAGCGGCCGGGAGCCGGGGCCGGTCCGCCGTACCAGCCGGGCCAGCACGACCCGCTGCCCGGCCGCGTACCGCCGCTCGACGAACGGCCACACCTCCGCCAACATCCGCCGACACCCCCAGACGTCGTTGCGTACCTTTCTATCGCTTTTAACGACTTTGGGCGTTACAGATCCGTTTAATAGCGTTAACTCGCCGACCCACGATCCTCCGGGGGACGACCGCATGGACACCGAGATCGCACTCCGCGTGGACGGCGCCGACCACCGGCTCACCGTCGACACCCGCACCACCCTGCTCGACGCGCTGCGCGAACGACTGGGCAACACCAGCCCCAAGAAGGGCTGCGATCACGGCCAGTGCGGCGCCTGCACCGTGCTGCTCGACGGCCGACGCGCCAACAGCTGCCTCGCGCTGGCGGTGGCCCACGACGGCGCCGAGGTGATCACCGCCGCCGGACTCGCCCACGACGGTCGACTGCACCCCGTGCAGCAGAGCTTCATCGACCACGACGCCTTCCAGTGCGGCTACTGCACCCCGGGACAGATCGTCTCGGCGGTCGCCATGCTCGCCGAGGCGGCATCCGGGTGGCTCAGCGCGGTCACCGTACGCGACCCCGACCGCACCGACCCGGCCGCCCACGGGCCGGTCGACCTCACCGCCGACCCCGACGAGATCCGGGAACGGATGAGCGGCAACCTCTGCCGCTGCGCCGCGTACGCGAACATGATCCCGGCGATCCAGGAGGTGGCCCGGTCATGAGGCCCTTCCGGTACGCGCGCGCCACCGACCTGGCCGGCGCGGTCGCCCTGTTGGCCCGCTCGCCACAGGCGGCCTTCCTCGGCGGCGGCACCAACCTGGTGGACCTGATGAAGCTCGACGTGGCCCGCCCCGACCTCCTGGTCGACCTGCGGGACGTCACCTCCCGGAGCGTCACGGAGCTGCCCGACGGTGGCGTCCGCATCGGCGCGGGCGTCTCCAACAGCGACCTGGCCGCAGATCCGCTGATCCGGCGTCGCTACCCGGTCGTCGCGCAGGCGCTGCTCAACGGCGCCTCCACCCAGTTGCGCAACCTCGCCACAGTGGGCGGGAACCTGTTGCAACGCACCCGCTGTCCCTACTTCCAGGACGTCACCACGGCGTGCAACAAGCGCGCCCCGGGCACCGGCTGCTCCGCTGTCGAGGGACACCACCGCGACCTGGCGATCCTGGGCGTCTCCCCGGAGTGCATCGCCACCCACCCGTCGGACCTGGCCGTAGCGCTGGCCGCGATGGACGCCCTGGTGCAGACCACCGGGCCGGACGGCAGCCGCACCATCCCGCTGACCGAGCTACACCGACTGCCCGGATCGACACCTCAGACGGACACGGTGCTGGCCCACGGGGAACTGATCACCGCCGTCGACCTGCCTCCGCTGACCTTCGCCGCCCGCTCCTACTACCGCAAGATCCGCGACCGGGCCTCGTACGCGTTCGCCCTGGTCTCCGTCGCCGCCGCGCTCGACCTGGCCGACGGACGCATCCGCGACGTCCGGATCGCGCTGGGCGGCGTCGCGCACCGGCCGTGGCGGGCCACCCGCGCCGAGGACCTGCTGCGCGGCGGACCGCCCACGGAGGACAGACTGCACCGGGCCGCGGAGGCCGAGCTCGCCGACGCGCGACCGCTGCCGGAGAACGCCTTCAAGGTGCCGCTGGCCCGCAACGCCGTCGTGCGTACGCTGCTGGACCTGGCTGCGACGGGCCGGTAGGCGACGGGCCGATCCCGCGCACCGTCGCCGAGGCTTGGAACGACCTCGACCTTTCTCGTCAAGGGGGTCGGCCGCCTGCCACACTCTCTCGTGGTGTCCGCAGCCGCGTTCCCGAACACATGGACTCGCCGCCGACGGTTGCCGCATGGCAGGCTGCCATGAAGGGGTGATTCCACGGAACGCCCTATCCACTGACCCTGTCTCGCTCTGGGAAGGACAAGCGTGTCACGCCGCCTCTTTACGTCCGAATCGGTCACGGAAGGCCACCCGGACAAGATCGCTGATCAGATCAGTGACGGTATTCTCGATGCCCTGCTCACTCAGGATCCGCATAGCCGTGTGGCGGTGGAGACTCTGATCACGACTGGTCAGGTGCATGTGGCGGGTGAGGTGACGACGAAGGCGTATGCCGACATTCCGTCGATCGTGCGGGAGACGATTCTGGGGATCGGGTACGACTCGTCGAAGAAGGGTTTCGATG
>NZ_SISL01000105.1:0-15589 GCF_004307965.1 Verrucosispora sp. SN26_14.1
GCCAGGACCAGCACCCCGGCCGCCGTCAACGCGCCCGCACCCAAGCCGACGCGGTACGGCTGGTCGGGCGCGAAGACGAGTCGGACCTCGCCGCCGGCGCCGGCCGGCAGTACCCACGCCTGTTGCCACCCGTCGACGCGGGTGGTGGTCAGCCGCTCGCCGTCCAGCGTGGCCGTCCAGCCGGAGTTCGCGTTCTCCGGCACCACCAGCAGCGCCTGCTCGCCCGCCGCGACCATGACCGTGCGGTCGGTCGGCGCCCAGTCGCGCACCTCGACCTCCCGATGCCGTGGCGCGGCGGCCACGTCGCCGTCCGGCCGCAGCGTCGCGTCCTGCACGACGAACCCGGCCGACGGCGAGGTCACCAGCCGGTGACTGCCTGCGGGCAGGTCCAGCACCGCACCGTCCTCGCCGCAGACCCGCACCGGCACCGGCCGCCCGGCCCGGACGTCGGCCAGGTTGGCGGTCACCGAGGTGCGGTAGCGGAAGCCGTCCATCTCGACGATCGGCCCGTCACCGCAGCCCTCGACCACCTGGGTGTCGGCGGCCATCGGCGTGAGCAGGTCGGTCAGGGCCGGGATCTCCACCTCCGCGATGCCGGCGGTGGCGGGCCAGCCGTTGACACGCTCGTCCGCCAGGCGGTGTTCGGTCTCCAGCACGACGATCTCGATCCGGTCGGTGCGGACCGCCGGGAAGCGGACCACACCGTCGGCGTCGACCGGCACCGTGACCTCCCGCTGCGGCGTGCGGATCTCGACGCGTCGCGGCAACGAGCCCACCGGCAGGTCGGCGGCGCGCAGCCGTACCTCGTCGATCCGGCGCTGCCCCGCCCAACTCAGCCGCAGGGTGGGACGCAGGTCGTCGGTACCGGCGAGCCAGGCCGTACCCGGGTCACCGTCGACCGCCGCGTACGCCGCCACCGCCGCGTCCCCGCCGAGCTGCGACGAGGAGGTGGCGGTCAGCTCGCTCTCCGGCATCGTCCACTCGCCGCCCGGCCGGGGCACGGCCCGCAACTGGATCCGGTAGGTGCCCGCCGTCGGGTTCCGGAACACCCGGTCCAGACCCGACGGCTCCTCACCGGCCCTGGCCAGGAACCGGTCGCAGCGGATCACGCTGTCTCCCACCGCCGGCCCGGCACCGTCGACCGGGCTCGGATGACACGCGGGCCGGTGCGCCGCGCCACGGCTGAACGCCCACCTGACCGGCGTGGACGTGGTGTCCGGCAGGTCGGTCGGCACACGCAGGCCACGCGTCGGCTCGGTGTCCGGGATGGTCATCTCCCGGATGCCCACACCACCGTCGACTCGACCGTCGGCCACCTGCAACACCGTCACCCGTACGCGGCTGGTCGAGCCGGGAAGGGTGTAGTACGAGTGGGCGCCCAGGGTCTGGGCCACCTCGTGGTCCACCGAGCCCCGGTCGGTGGTGAGGCGGAACCGTGTCACCGGCCAGCCCACCGCGAGGTCGCTGACGAACGCCAGGCGCACACCGTCCACCGGACGCGGTGTGTCCAGGTCCACCTGGAGCCACTGGCCGACCGGGCCGCCCAGCGGTGCCGAGTGCCAGGCCGTGCCGGGATCGCCGTCCAGTGCCGCGAACGGCAGGCGCGACGAGTCGGCCGGGCCGAAGGAGTCCACGAAGCTCACCGCCGAGGAGGCACTGACCTCGCGTACGCCCTGGTAGACGGCGGTCGTCTGGTGTCGCTCGTCGGGAAAGGGCAGCAGGTCGAGCGCGACCCGACCGAGCCGCCCCTGCTCGCTCGCGGCCAGCGTCTGGGAGAGGTTGTCCCGGACCCGGCCGATGTCCCGCTCGCGACGCCGCAACCCGTCCGTGACGATCCAGGAGTCACCGGTGGCGTCGGGATACCGCTCCCGGTCGCCGGCGAGCACCACCGGCCGGTCCCGTTCCACCATCCGCTGCTCCAGCAGGGGCAGCAGCGACTCGGGGCCCCCGCTGACCGTGGGCACGTCGGCGGTGAGCACCGCCGAGGCGGCGGGGACCGGTCGCTGCACCTCGTACACCTCGACCGCCGGCAGGGTGCCCGCCGGGTCGTCGACCGGGCTGCTCCAGGTGGGGGCCAGGACGTCGGTGGTGCCGAAGGTCGCCACCCGGACGATGCCCGGCGAGTCGGCCAGCGCCCGACGCAACACCGCCACCGGTGGCGCGTCGACCTGGGGCCGGTCGATGTCGTTGCGCAGCAGCAGGTGCCGGAAACCGGAGCGGGCGAGCAGGTCGGCCAGCCCCGCCGAGCCCCGACCGCTGGCCAGGGCCTCCTCGACGGTGTCCATCATCCGGGTGTTCCCGGCCGAACCGAGCGGCACCTGGTGGCGTACCGCCCATGGTGCCCCGGCCAACGCCTGCAGGGGCTCGTCGACGGTGCGTCCCCACTGGTACTGCCCGAAGCTGGTGCCCGGCACCACCAGAGTCCGGGCCAGCGCGTCGCGGTCGGCGAGCCAGGTCGCCGCCGACCGCCAGTGCGGTGGCAGGTCGGACCAGCCGGGCCCGGGCCGCAGCAGGCCCAGCCACGCGGGTGCGGCGGCTCCGAGCACGAGCAGCAGCACCGGCACGAGGACCAGCGGCCGGAGCCGCAGCCCGGGTCGGCGTCGGACGAGCGCGTGGTGCAGCCGGGTGGCCACCGCGTCGACACCGTGCGCGAAGCCGAGCATCAGCGGCAGCCGCAGCACCGGGTCGAGCTTGTGGACGTTGCGGAACGGTGCCAGCGGACCGTCCAGCAGCCCGCGCACCTGCTCGGAGACCGGGCTGTCGAGCGCGCCGACGTAACCGACGGTGAGCAGGGTCAGTCCGGCCAGGAAGCCGGCCACCAGGAACCGTCGTTCGGGCAGCAGGTTGCCGGCCAGCCCGGCCAGGCCGATCAACGCCATCACGGCGGTCAGCGTCATCAGCACGGGATGGTCGATCAGCAACCAGCCGGCGGGCCACCAGGGCTCGCCCTGCACGATGTACGCCACCCACTGGTTGGTGCCGCGCACCGCCTGGAACAGCGAGGCGACCGCCGTGGTCGTGGTGGACGACTCGATGTGGTCGAGGAACGGGAGGCTGTACTGGCCGAGCAGCAGCAACGGCACGATCCACCACAGGCAGACCCCGACCACGCTGAGGCACCACCAGGCGACCAGGCGCCGATGCGCGGCGTCGAAGCGGCGGGTGAGCAACCACATGCCGGGGAGCAGCAGCGCCAGCAGCACGACGGCCGCGTTGATCCCGCCCATCCCGAGCACCGCCAGCGCGGAGAGTGCGGCGGCCCGCCGTGGTGAGCCGATCCGGCGCACGGTGACCAGCGGCAGCAGCACCCAGGGCAGCATCGAGGCGGCGAGCGTCTCCGAGGAGAGCGCACCGACTTCGGTCAGGATGCGCGGGGCGAGCGCGTATCCGAGCGCTGCCGCGTACCGGGTCGGTTCACTGCCGATGCCCAACGCGCGGGCCAGCCGCAGCAACCCGTAGAACGCGGCGACGAGCAGTAGCGCCGTCCAGAGCCGCTGGGTGATCCACGGTGGAATCGACAGCAGTTGCCCGACGGCGAAGAACGGACCCATCGGGAAGAGGTAGCCGTACGCCTGGTTCTGGAGTTCCCCGGAGGTGGCCTCCGGGTTCCACAGGTGCAGCGCGCGGGCCATGAAGTGGATCGGGTTGGCGGCGAGGTCGAGCTTGGTGTCGAAGGTGACCTGGCCGGGCCGCTGCACGAAGGCGATCACGGTGAGCAGGAGCATCGACAGCGCGGTGCC
This sequence comes from Verrucosispora sp. SN26_14.1, assembly GCF_004307965.1. Classification (NCBI taxonomy): domain Bacteria; kingdom Bacillati; phylum Actinomycetota; class Actinomycetes; order Micromonosporales; family Micromonosporaceae; genus Micromonospora; species Verrucosispora sp. SN26_14.1. The sequence goes on from NZ_SISL01000105.1 coordinate 3,741, forward strand.
GGGCGAGCGGCGCAGCGCCGACAGCAGCCGGCTCACCTGCGGCACTCCGGGGGCTGGCAGCCCAGGTCGGCCAGGGCGGAGAAGAAGATGCGGCGTATCCCGCCGTGCTGCCTGGTCACGAACACCCGTCCCCCGGTCGCCTCCGCGATCGCCGTCAGCTCCGCCGGGTCGACGTCCTCACCGAGTCCGATGAAGATGATCGGCAGTGGCTGGCGGGGTTCCTGCAACCGCGCCAACTCCGCGAGGAGTGCCGCCCGGCTGATGCTCTCGTCGTCCTCGTTGCGACCGTCGGTCATCACCAGCACCAGGTTGATCCGGCCGGGCGTCCAGTTGCGGCGTGCGTCCCGGTACGCGGCCAGCGTGCTGTCGTACAGTCCGGTCCCGCCCTGCGGCGTGACCCGGACGGCGGCCAACCGTTCCGCGAGCAGTCGTCGCTGCGGACCCAGCGGGCCCACCGGCAGGATCTCCCGGTAGTCCCGGTCGCCGTCGAGCTTCGTGGAGAAGGTCCAGATGCCGAGTTCGCTGTTGTCGAGGAGCAGCGCGGCCCCCTGCTCGGCGGCCCGGACGGTCGCCTCCAGCCGGCTGCCCTCACCGGGCACCTGCGCGGCCATCGAGCCGGAGACGTCCAGCAGGGTGAGGATCCGGCCGCTGCGCTGCACGCCGCTCCAACCGGTCAGCACCTCGGTGACCACGTCCTCGGCCGGCAGCGGGACCGGCCGCCGCTCCTGCCCCAGCAACCGGCCGTCGTCCGGCACGGCCGGCGGGAAACCGGCCGAGGTGCGGAACCCGTAACCGGTGAACACCTGCTGGGCGGCCGGGGTGAGCAGACCGGTGAGGAAACCGGCGGCGGCGTCCCGCGCCCGTCCCTGGGTGGCGGGCAGCACCACGTACGGCAGGTCGAGCCAGGGGACGGCGATCTCCGGGTATGCCGCGACCAGCTTGTCGGTGCCGGCCAACGCGTTGTGCTCCCGCACGGCCTGCTCGGTGACGGCGACGGCATCGGCCCCGCCGGGCAGCGGTCGGCCCGGCGTGAGCGAGCCCTCCGGCGTGTCCGGGCTGAACGTCCGCTTCGCGAGTGCGCGCAGGGTGGCCGTCGTGGTCGCGGCCGAGTCCCGGTTCTCGTCGGCCAGCACCCGTACGCCGAGCAGTGCGGCGGACCCGGCCGGGTCGACCGCCGGGTCCGGCACACCCACCTCGACGTCACGTGCCGTGGACCCGACCAGCGCCGCCCAGGTCAACCGCTCGTCCGGCCAACCCGAGCGGCGGGCCAGTCGATCGGGCACCGCGAGCACCACCGGGGTGCTCGCGATGGAGGTGCCCTGCCCGGCGACCTCGAACGCCCCCGCCGCCCGCGCCCGTCGCAGCCAGAAGGTCGACTCGGGTACCCAGACCTCGGCCACCTCCACGCCGTCGGCGAGGTCCCGGGCGACGACGGCCGACTCGGAGGTGCGTACCTCGACGGAGACGCACGGCTGGCTGCCGGCTCGCACCCGCGCGACCCGGTCGAGCGCGGGAGCGATCAGCGGAGCGGCCACCACGCGCAGCCGGACCTGGTCGACGCAGGTCGGTGTGCCCCGGTCGGCACGCACGTAGGCCACCGCCGCCCAGCCGGTCAGCACCACCGCCAGCGCGGCGCTGAGCAGCACCACCGGCGAGCGGTGGAACGGGGCCCGCGTCGGCGCGGGACGGTCGGCCACCATCGCGGCCTCACCTCCTCGTCAGCCCTGCGCCCACCTTTCGACGCAGGTCACAACGCCACCACGAGCGAAGGACTCGGCGATCGCGGGCGGTTGCGCTGCACACCCTGCCAAGGTTTGCGTCCGTCGGCAAACCCCCGATCGATGGACGGTCATGGGCCGTCACGGCCGGAACTGCCCATTGCGCACTCGGGCCGGGCGGTCCTAGGGTGGCGCGATCGTGCTCAGTTACTCACCAGTAGGAGCAGCGTGGACACCAACGGCACCCCCTCCCGCCACGTCCTGTTCCTCAACTGGCGCGACACCACCAACCCGGAGGGCGGCGGGTCGGAGGTCTACATCGAGCGCATCGCCGCCGAGTTGGTCGCCGTGGGGCACCGGGTGACTCTGCTCTGCGCCGCGCACGACGCCGCCGCGACGGCCGGCACCACCGATTCGGGGGTCCGCGTGCTACGCCGGGGCACCCGGATGACCGTCTACCTCCGCGCGGCGCTGACCTGCATCGCCGGCCGGTTCGGGCTGGGACCGCTGAGCCGTCGCCGACTGGGCCGGCCGGACCTGGTCGTCGACGTGTGCAACGGGGTGCCCTTCTTCGCCCCGCTGTACGCAGGACGGCCGGTCGTCGCGCTGGTGCACCACGTGCACCGGGAGCAGTGGCCGGTGGTGTTCGGCCCGTGGATGGCCCGGCTGGGCTGGTGGATCGAGTCCTGGCTGGCGGTACGGCTCTATCGGCGCTGCCGCTACGTCACCGTCTCCGAGGCCAGCCGGGCCGAACTGACTTCGCTCGGCGTGGCCGCGGAGCGGATCGACGTGGTTCCCAACGGCACGCCGCCGGTGATCGGCCCGGCGTGGCCGCGTACGCCGCACCCCTCGCTCCTGGTGCTCGGCCGCCTGGTCCCGCACAAGCGGGTGGAGATCGCGCTGCGGACCGTCGCCGCGCTCGCCCGGGAACTGCCCGAACTCGAACTGGTGGTGGCCGGGCAGGGCTGGTGGGAGGAGCCGTTGCGGGAGCTGTGCGCGTCGCTCGGCATCACCGACCAGGTGCGGTTCGCCGGATTCGTCAGCGAGGAGGAGAAGCACGGGCTGCTCTGCTCGGCCTGGATCGCCCTCACCCCGTCGCTCAAGGAGGGGTGGGGCCTGACCATCGTGGAGGCCGCGGCGCGCAGCACCCCGACGGTGGCGTTCCGCTACGCCGGTGGCGTCGCCGAGGCGATGGTCGACACCCGGACCGGCCTGCTGGTGGACGACGAGGCGGAGTTCACCACGGTGGTCCGTGACCTGCTCGGCGACGACGTCCGACGCAAGGCGATGGGCGAGGCCGCACTGGCGCACGCCGCCCGTTTCACCTGGGCCGCGACCGGGGCGCGGTTCGCACAGCTGGTGGCACGGGCGACCGCTGCCACCGGTTGACGTCCGGGCACGGCGACCGGGGTGCCCGCAGATGCGGACACCCCGTCGTCACTTCTCAGGTCAGCGCGTGCCGTAGAGGGGCGCCTCGGTCTGCTCGCTCACCGTGGAGTTCGCGGCCTCCTTGGCGGACGGGCTGAGCACGTTCGTCAGACCGACGCTGCCGAGCATGCCGAGCACGATTCCGAGTACCCCGACGGCGATGAACGCAGGCAGGTTCTTCATCCACCTTCTCCTTCCGCGGGACTCGCGTGCCGGGACGTTACCACGCGGTAGCACCATTGCGCAGTGCCCGAAAGACCGACGGCCAGCAGCGCCGTAGCGGCCAGCAGATGGGCCAGGCCGACCGGCCCCGGCCGCGCCGGTCCGGGTGCGGCGGTCCACAACGGATTCTCGTAGAGGGTCAGCTCGGTCCCCGCGTACCGCAGGCGCAGGCCGTCCAGCGTGACCGCGTCCGGCGGCGGCCCGGCCGCCCGTTGCACCAGCACCCAACGAGGGTTGGCCGACACCACCGGCTGCCCGGCCGTCAGGACCTCGCGCAGCCGCGCCGCCCGCACGTCCTCACCGGCGACCGAGGTGCGGCCCACCCGCAGCGTGTCGTCGATCAGCACCGGCACCGCGAGATAGCGGGGTGCCGGATCGATCACCACCTGACCGTCGTTCCAGGCGTAGATCTGGTACTGCTGGAACGGCAACGATACGACCTCGCCCGGACGCTCGGCGACCAGTCGGCTCACCGTCGTCCAGTCGGCCGGCCAACTCACCGGACGAAGTCGACCGGCAGCGCCGAACGCCAGGTCGGGCAGGACCGCCACCGGCAGCAGTGCCGCACCGACCAGGAACACCCGCCCGGTGGCGGCGTCGAAACGGGCGGTCAGTCGCCCGGCGGCACGCTCCGCACCCAACGCCACGGCGACGGCCAGCGCCAGGACGTACGGCACCAGCAGTTTCTGTCCGTCCCGCACCAGACCGGCGCCGGGCACCGTCGCCACCGACCAGCTCAGCAGCGCCGCCCCGCCGGGCAGGACGCCCAGTGCCGCGACCAGCCACGACCCCACGGCGAGCACACCGAGACGCACGACGACCGGTCCGGCCCACCGACGCCGCAGCAGCGGTACGCCGTACCCGGCGACCGCCAGCACCAGCACCGTGGCCAGGGGCACCAGCCAGCTCGCCCGGGAGGCCGGGGTGGCATCGGCGCTCCAGATGCCACCCGTGCCGGCGAGCGCCACCCACCGGCCGGCCCAGTTCTCGCCCCGCGCCGCGAAGGCGGCGACCCCGGCCGGATCGGAGCGCGCGTCACCCGCCCCGGCCACACCCGCCACCAGCCACGGCGCGTTCAGCAGCACCGCCACGCCCAACCCGGTCGACGCCGCCCGAAGCGCCCCCGGGTACCGCCCCACCAGCAGCACCGCCGACACGACCAGCGCGAGCAGCCCGCCGGTCGGTGTGATCGCCGAGGCCGCCACGCACAGCAGCAGCCGATGCAGGGCGTACCGCTCACCCGCGCGGATTCCGATCGCCGCCCTCAGCAGCCACGGCAGCACCGCGTACGCGACGAGCAACCCCCACTGGCCGATCAGCAGCCGCTCGGCCAGGAAGGGAGTCCAGGCGTACCCGAGTGCCGCCACCGCCCGCACGGCCACCCGCCCGGTGGGGACGAGCCGCGCGGCACCCAGCGCGGCCAGATAGAGGATCGCCACCAGGACCAGCCGTTGCAGCACCCATCCCGGGACCAGTTGCCCCGCCAGCGCCACCACCGCGTCCTGCGGCACGGCCCGGGGCAGCGCGGTGGCCGGGGCGATCAGCTCCCAGCTCAGTGTCTGCCGAGGCACGAACACCATGTCGTACCGCAACACGTAACCGGGCAGGGCGAGCGGGGCGAGCACCACCGCCACCACGGAGGCCGCCACCGCGTGCGGCACCAGCCGTTCCCGCATCCGTCGACCCCATCACAGCCGGGCGCGGTATCGGCCGCGCTGGTGGCGGCCACTGTACGCGGCGCGGTGCCGCCGCAGCCGTCGAACCATCCGTTGGCCTGATGGGGGGCGGCACGCCCGATGTGACACCCTTCCCGCCATGACATCGACGGGGGCGGACGTGACGGCGGCACCCGACCGGACCGCCGGCCGGTGGGGCGGCGACCCGATCCGGGCGACAGCGCTGGCCATGATCGCGCTCAGCGTGTTCTGGCGTACCCACGTGGCGTTCCGCGGCTTCCTGGCCGCCGACGACTACGTGCTGATCACCCAGGCTGCGGAGTCCGACCTGACCGTCGCGCACCTGTTCGCGCTCTACAACAACCACCTCATGCCCGGCGGGCGGTTGATCGTCTGGCTGGTCACCGAGTACGTCGGCCTGCACTACTGGCCGTACGTGCTGCTCATGGCGATCGGTCAGGCCGTCCTCGGCGTCGTCTTCCTCCAGTTGCTGCGCCGCCTGCTCCAGCCGTCGTGGCTGATCCTCCTCCCGCTCGGACTGCTGCTGTTCAGCCCGTTGACCCTGGAGGCGACGTCCTGGTGGGCGGTCGGCGTCAACATGCTGCCGATGCAGATCGCCATGGTGCTCGCGATCCGCGCACAGGTCGACTACGTACGGACCCGGCGGCCCCGGCACCTGGTGGCCCTGGCCTTCTCCGTCCTGTTCGGGCTCTTCTTCTTCGAGAAGGCGATCCTGGTCGTGGCGCTGGTCTTCCTGCTGACCGCCGCCCTCTACGCCGACGGCGGCCCGCTGCGCACCGTCTGGACCACGATCCGTCGCTGGTGGCCGTCATGGCTGCTGCTGACGGTGCTCTCGCTCGTCTTCATGGCCGCGTACCTGACCCGGTCGGAGTCCTCCCTGCGCCGGCCGGACTCTCCCGACGAGGTCTTCTCGTTCCTGACCCAGATGCTCAACTCGACCGTCGTGCCGGGTCTGGTGGGCGGGCCGTGGCAGTGGCTCGGTGCCGGTGACGGCGCACCGGTCACCGCACCGCCGGAGATCGGCACCTGGATGAGCTGGGTGGTCGTCGTCGCCGTGGTCGTGGCGACGGTCCGCCTTCGCCCGCGCGCCGGACGGGCCTGGCTGCTGCTCGTCGCGTACCTGGTCATGGTGGCCGCGATGCTGGCCGCCACCCGGCTCGGGTCGGCCTTCAGCGGCGTGGCGGGCGGTGTTCCCCGGTACGTCAGCGACGTGGTCGTGGTCGCCGCGATCTGTCTCGGTGTCGCCGTGGTCGGGCTGGCCCGGTCGCCCGCCGCCGCGCCAGCCGACACCGCACAGCCCGACACCGGGCCGGTCACGCCGGCACCGGCCGGATCACCGCCACCCGGGCTGTCCGGTCCGCTGCCGGAGCGCTACCGGGAGCCGGTGGGCATCGGGCTCGCGCTGGTCCTGGTCGCCGCCGGTCTGGGCACCGCCTGGACGACCTCCCGGTACGGCGACGAGTGGGCGGCGAAGTCCGGACGGTCGTACATCGACACGGTGCGGATCGAGTTGGCCAGCGCGCCGCCCGACACCGTCTTCTTCGACTCCCCGGTCCCGGACAACGTCGTGCCGCGCCTCTCGGAGCCGTACAACCTCCAGTCCCGCTTCTTCCGCGCACTCGGCGCCCGTCCCACCTACGTCGACGAGGCCGAGCACCCGTCGGTGCTCGACGGGCTGGGCCGGGTCAAGGTGGCCACGGTCGTGGGCAGCACGATCCAGCCCGGCCCCCGCGAGGGCTGCGGTCACCTGGTGGCCGGCGGCGAGACGGTCCGGATACCGCTGAACGAACCGCGCTTCTCGTGGCACTGGGTGGTACGCGTCGGCTACCTCAGCTCGGCCGACGGCACGGCCACGCTGCGGCTGGGCAGTGGTGAGGCGGTGTTCCCGATCAGGAAGGGGCTGAACCAGCGCTTCTTCCGGATCGTGGGCGGCGGGGACAGCGTGGAGCTGACGGTGACCGGCACCGACCTGACGCTCTGCACGAACGAGATCGCGATCGGCGATCCGGCACCCAAGCCGGAGGGGTAGCCCTCGACACCGGTCCGTACGCCACCCGGCGGACCCGACCCTCGGTCACTCGGGACGGAACAGCACCGAGTTGACGTAACGCGGACGCGGCCAGACGACCCGTCGGGCGAAGCTCTGGCCGACCCGCGCGATGGACTCGCGCTGGTGCCCGCCGAGGTCGAAGTCGGCCAGCGGGATCCACTGCCGGTCGGGCAGCACGTACCCCCGGTACCCCCAGGAGGTCAGCAGGTCGACCAGCGGCTCCATCGGTTGGATCCGCTCCTCGACCTCGATCAGCAGCACCGGACGGTCCCGCCGGACGGTCTCCGCCGCGCCCCGCAGCGCCGGCAGTTCGTGGCCCTCGATGTCGATCTTGACGAACCGCACGTCGGTGAGGCCGAGCGAGTCGAGCGTGATCCGCCGGACGGACACCGGGTGGCCCTGCGTCTCGTCCTCCAACGACGAGGTACCGACGATCGCCCCGCCCTCGGGGAGATAGAGCGTCGCGGTGCCCTCGTGGTCGGAGACGGCAGCCTCGACCACCTCCACGGCCGGGAACGCCACCCGGAGCTGACCGGCCAGGGCGCTGGTCGGCTCCACCGCGACCACCCGGTCGGCACGGCGTACCAGCCGCGCCGTCCACGGCCCGTACCAGGCGCCCACGTCTACGGCGGTGCCGCCGGCCGGCACGAAGTCGGCCAACCGTGCCAGTTCCGGTTCCACCCGGGGGTAGACCCGGCGGATCGCCCCGGCGAGCAGCCGTTGCGGGAGGATTGCCGCCACACCGGAGGTCGCTGCCGGTGACAGCTTCGTCGACGCCATGGGGCAGCACACTAGACGCTCACCGGCCGCTGGGGCAGGGTCTGTCGGAGACAGCTACCGGCCGGTAGGGTCTTGCCGGTCGGGGCCGTCTCCCCGACTCGGATCCGCCCGGGGCCGGACCCGCACGGGTCCGCCGGCCCGCCGGCACGACGCGGAGTGGCATGACACGGACCACGGGCAAGGACGCCACGACGGTACGCTTCGGCGCGGCCGGTGCCGCCGCCACCGTCGCCACCCTGGCGACCAATGCGCTGGCGTACGTCGTACCCGTGCTGGGGGCACGCCGACTGAGCGCGGCCGATCTGGGCGCCCTGGCCACCGTGCTCGCGTTGGCGGCGATCGCCGCCGTTCCCGGTTTCGGTCTGCAGATCGCGGTGGCGGCGCACCGGGCCCGCCTCGGCGGTGGTGGCGAGGCCGGGTTGGCTCTGCGTACCGCCACGTACACGGCGGCGGCCACGCTCGCTGCCGCACCCGTGCTCTCCGTGGTCCTGCGACTGCCGGTGACGCTGTCCCTGCTGCTCGCGGCGACCACGTTCGCCACCGTGCTCAGCGGCCGCTGGCTCGGCGAACTCCAGGGGGACCAGCGGTTCCTGCGGCTCGCCGCCGCGATGACCGTACTCGCCGCCGGCCGCTACGGCGGACTGGTCGTCGGCCTCCTGGCAGGTCGGGGACCGGTGGTCTGCCTGCTGCTGGGTACGCTCACCGGCCTGCTCGCCATCCCGGTCCTGGCCCGCCTCGCCGCACCGTCCCTCGGCGTGACGCCTCCGTCGGCTCCCGCAGGCGTCACCGGTTCCGGGAGACTCGGTGGACGCCAGGTGACGACCGCCTGCGTCGCGACGCTGGCGATGCTCACCATCTCGTACGCCGACCTTCTCCTCGCCCGCCAGCTGCTACCGGCGGCCGACTCCGGCGCGTACGCGGTCGGCGCGGTCCTCACCAAGGGTGCGCTCTGGGCACCCCAGGTGGTCACGCTGCTGGTGCTGCCCCGGTTGGCCCGGCACGACCGCCGGGCCCGCGTGGTGGCGTTGGGACTGATCCTGGCCTGCGGCGCGGTCCTGGTCGCGGCCGCCGCCATCGGCGGAGAGACGGCGTTCCAGCTCGCCGGCGGCGCCGACTACCGGCACCTGGCCGGGCTCGCGCCGTTGTTCGCCGCCACCGGAGCCCTCTACGCGGTGGTGTTCATGCTCGTCAACGATCGGGTGGCGACCGTCGCCCGGTGGCCGGCCCTCCCGTTGTGGGTGGCGTCGGCCGTGCTGGCCGTGGCAGCCACCCTGATCGCGCCACGCACCGTCACCGGCGTGTTGTCCTGCGCCCTGGCCACCGCAGCCGGGACCGCGCTGGTGATGGGCTGGCTCGTCTTCCGTCGCGGCCCGTTGACCCGGAAGGGAATGAGCGATCACCAGGAGTGACCGTGACGACCGCCTCGACCTGCTGGACGGCCTCCCTGGACGACTGACGGGTCACTCGGACTCCCCGTCGGCCGCACCGTTGGTTACCGTAGTTGTCTTCCGGGTGGGTCCCATCCCCCTGCGGTAGTTCCCCGAAGAGGTTGCTGTGACGTTGTACGGCGAGAAGAAGCCCCCCGCCGACGATCGGCCCACCGTGGAAGTGACCGCGGTCGACTGGCCGAACGCGCGGTCGGAGCCCGAGGCGAGCCCTGCCCAGCCGGGCACACCGGGCCGGCCGCGCCGGTTCCGCCTGCTCCTCGCCTCCGGGGTGGCCACCGCCGTGCTCGCCTCGGTGGGCGCGGTCACCGTCTGGGCGTACGCCGGTGACGTGCCTCGGGGCACCAGCGTGATGGGCACCGAGCTCGGTGGTCGGAGCCGGACCGACGCGGCCCGTGAACTGCGGGCGCAGCTGGACCGTCGCGCCGCCGAACTCGCCGCCCCGATCCAGGTACGCATCGGCGAGCGGACCGCCGAGATCAACCCGGCCGAGGTGGGGCTCACCGTCGACGTGGACGCCACGGTGGCGGCTGCGGCGGCCACCGACGCACACGCGGTGGACCGGCTGGTCGGCTCACGGCAGGTCGACCCGGTGGTCTCCGTCGACGTGCCGAAGTTGGAAGCCGAGTTGGAGAAGCTCGTCGGCGACCAGGGCCGCAAGATGACCATGCCGGCGATCACGTTCACCGGCACGAAGCCGAAGGTGCGTCACCCCAAACCGAGCCTCGCGGTCGACCCGGAGCACTCCGCCGACGTGGTCAAGGCGGGCTGGTTGAGCGGTCAGCCGGTGACGGTGCCGTTGGTGGAGAACCACCCGGCCACCTCGGCCGAGGAGGTGGACCGCCTGGTACGCGAGCTGGCCGAGCCGGCGGTCGCCGCGCCGGTGAAGCTGACCACCGACCGTGGTTCGGTGAACATCCCGACGTCGGCCATCGCGAAGGGCCTCCGTTTCAAGGCCGACAAGAGCGGCAAGCTCACTGCCGGCATCGACATGAAGCGGCTGCGGGCGGCCCTGGGGAACCGGCTGAACGAGGTCGAGGTGGCACCCAGGGACGCCACGATGACCATCTCCGGCGGCAAGCCGAAGGTCGTCGAGGGACGCGCGGGCCAGCAGGTGGACACCAGCAGCCTCGGCGACGACCTGATGGCCGTCCTGCCCCGCACCGAGGACCGCACGATCTCGGCGAAGCTCACGGAGAAGAAGCCGAAGCTCACCGCGGAGAAACTGGGCGGCCTCGGCATCAAGGAGAAGGTCTCCTCCTTCACCACCCACTTCACCGGCGGCCTCTCCTCGGCACGCAGCCAGAACATCGTGACGATCGCCAAGAAGGTGGACGGCACCGTGGTGCTGCCGGGCGAGACGTTCTCGCTCAACGGGCACACCGGTGAGCGCGGGTACGCCCAGGGCTACCGCGACGCGCCGGTCATCATGGACGGCAAGCTGGTGCCGGGCGTCGGTGGTGGCACCTCGCAGTTCACCACCACGCTGTTCAACGCCACGTACTACGCCGGTCTCGAAGACGTCGAGCACAAGCCGCACTCGTACTACTTCAGTCGCTACCCCTCGGTCATCGAGTCGACCATCTTCTGGCCCAACCTCGACTTCAAGTTCCGCAACAACACCGATCACGGCGTTCTGATCGACACCTCGTACACGGGCAGTTCGCTCACCGTGTCGATCTGGAGCACGAAGATCTGGGACAGCGTCAAGACCGAGTACAGCCCGCGACGCAACATCACGTCGTCCAAGACCGTCTACCTGGAGCCGGGCCCGACCTGCATCCCCGCCAGCGGCAGCCAGGGCTTCACCCAGGACGCCTTCCGCGTCATCAAGAAGGACGGCAAGGTCGTCAAGCGGGAGAAGTTCACCTGGACGTACAGTGCCGAGCCGCGTTTCATCTGCGCCAAGGAGCCAGGCACCTGACGTCCACTCTCCACCACGCCCGCGTGTAAGGAAGGGTCCCCTGCTAACGCCTCGTGCATAGCAGGGGACCCTTCCTAACAGGGCTCAGGAGCGCTTCTTCTTCGCCCAGATGACGTAGACGGCACAGAGGATCAGCATGAGGACGGCGATGCTGGTCCATGCCCAGCGGGCGAAGGGCTCGTCGGCCACCAAGGCGCGGATGCCCGCCAGGACGGCGAACGCCAGAGGGCCCAAGCCGAACCAATGGGAGTGTTCGGAGAGGGTCAGATCCTTCATCGCCTGCCTCATCCGGCAAGTCTAGGTAACGACGGACCCCTCATGAATCACCGCCGCGCTGCCCCGGTTCAGGCTGCCACGGTCGGGCTGTAGCGGTCGGGCTTGTAGCGGTCGGGCTGTAGCGGTCGGCCCACAAATGCGTTTAGGGCCACCCCCGTGGGGGTGGCCCTAAATCGAGAAGATGTCCGGCGGTGTCCTACTCTCCCACACCCTCCCGGGTGCAGTACCATCGGCGCTGGAGGGCTTAGCTTCCGGGTTCGGAATGTAACCGGGCGTTTCCCCTCCGCCATGACCGCCGTAACCTTATCA
>NZ_SISL01000106.1:0-15556 GCF_004307965.1 Verrucosispora sp. SN26_14.1
GGCCACGACGCCCGCCGCCGCGCCGACGACCGCCACACCCGACGGTGGACGCAGGCCCGACGGCGGTGGGACGCCGTCCGGCGTCGACCAGCACGGCCGGACCGACCCACGGACGATCGCGGTGGGACGCCGGGTCTATGCGGTGGCGGTCGACGGCGCGGGGGCCACCCTGGCGACCGGCTCGCCCGGCGAGGTGCAGCTCTGGGATCTGCGCCACGACCGGCTGCGCTGGCGTCGTCGCCTCGGCCCCGGTGACGATGCGGCCAGCGGCGTCTGCTGCACCCCCGACGGTGCCCGGATCGCGGCGGCGGGGCGGGACGGCACCGCCCGCGTCTGGGACGCCGTCACCGGTGACCAACTGCTGCGGGTACGCCACGACGACTGGGTCGACGCGGTGACCTTCAGCCCCGACGGCACACTGCTCGCCACCGCCAGCCACGACCAGACCGCCGTGCTCTGGGACAGCCGGTCGGGACGCCGGTTGGCCACGTTCGCCGGCTCGCACCGCCTGCACGGAGTCGCCTTCCATCCCGACGGCTCGCTGCTGGCCACGGCTGCCGGACGCCGGGGCGCCGAGGTGTGGAGCGTCGCAGAACGCAGACCGCTGCGGCTGCTGCCACACGACGACTGGGTCAACGCGGTGACCTTCAGCCCCGACGGCACACTGCTCGCCACCGCCGGTTACGACGGCACCGCCGTGGTCTGGGACACCGCATCCGGTGACCGCGTCGTCTCCGTCCGTCACGACGGCGGGGTCCTGGCGGTGGCGTTCGGATCGCGGGGTCGCCTGCTCGGCACCGCCGGGGACGACCGCACCGGACGGGTGTGGACGGTGCCGGAGGGCCGGGAGGTGAGCCGGATCCACCACGCCGGAGTAGTGCACGGCGTGGCCTTCGCCGGCCCGCGCACCCTCGTCACGGGTGGACACGACCTGGTCGTCCGGATCAGCACCTGGTCCGACGCTGGGCAGGAGGGCCGGTAGCGTCCGGCCCGGCCTCGGCGGCGAAGATGCGTACGGTTCTCCGGGTGTACGCGCCGCCCGTCACGGAAGACGCGGTGTCGAACGGGTTCGGACGCGTCCGGCGGCCACACGTGCAGGTGCGAACGGGCGCCACGGTCTACATGGATCGCCGTCGACGGGTTGACCCGACTGTAAGACATCTTTACAGTCCTGTTTCGACGCGTGTCGGCAGCTACCCCACGACGACAGAGGGAGTGGAATGTCCAGACTGCGTACTGCGGTGTCCGGAGTCCTCGCCGCCACACTCGCCATGGCCGGCGTCCTGGTCGCCGCCCCCGGCGCACAGGCCGCGACCGCCGACTTCGCCAAGGTCCAGGAGTGGGGTGGCGGCTACGAGGCCCGCTTCACCGTCCGCAACGACACCGCCACCACCATCTCCAGTTGGCGGGTCGACTTCGACCTGCCGGCCGGATCCACGCTCGGCAGCTACTGGGACGCCCTGCTGACCAGCAGCGGCAACCGGCACAGCTTCACCAACCGCACCTGGAACGGCACCCTGGCCGCCGGTGCGTCGACCACCTTCGGCTTCATCGTCTCCGGCAGCGGCACGCCGACCAACTGCACCGTCAACGGCGGCTCGTGCCGCGGCGGCAACGCCGACACCCAGGCGCCCAGCGTGCCCGGCAACCTCCGGGTCACCGGCACCAGCACGTCGAGCGTGGCGCTGGCCTGGAACGCCGCGACCGACAACGTCGGGGTCGCCGGCTACGACGTCTACCGTGGCAGCATGCTCGCCACCAGCGTCGTCGGCACCACCACCGCCACCGTCGGCGGCCTGAGCCCCGCCACCGCGTACACCTTCTCGGTCCGGGCCCGCGACGCCGCCGGCAACGTCTCGGCGGCGAGCACGACGGTCACCGCGACCACGGCACCCGGCACGGTGACCGGCACCCCCGCCTCGATCAACGGTCAGCTGCGGGTCTGCGGCGTGCAGCTCTGCAACAAGTACGGCCGACCGATCCAGTTGCGCGGCATGAGCACCCACGGCATCCAGTGGTACTCGCAGTGCGTCAACAACGCCTCGCTGGACGCGCTCGCCTACGACTGGAACGCCGACGTGCTGCGCATCTCCATGTACATCCAGGAGGGCGGCTACGAGACCGACCCGCGCGGCTTCACCGACCGGGTGCACGACTACATCGAACGGGCCACCGCACGCGGCATGTACGCCATCGTCGACTGGCACATGCTCACCCCGGGCGACCCGAACCACAACCTGGCCCGGGCGCGCACCTTCTTCACCGAGATCGCCCAGCGCCACAAGGACAAGACCAACATCCTGTACGAGGTGGCCAACGAGCCCAACGGGGTGAGCTGGGCGTCGATCAAGAGCTACGCCGAGCAGATCATCCCGGTCATCCGGGCGCAGGACCCCGACGGCGTGGTGCTGGTCGGCACCCGCGCCTGGTCGTCGCTGGGCCTCTCCGAGGGCTCCTCGGAGACCGAGATCGTCAACAGCCCGGTCAACGCCTCGAACATCATGTACACCTTCCACTTCTACGCCGCCTCGCACGGCACGACGTACCTGAACGCGCTGTCCCGGACCGCCGACCGGCTGCCGGTCTTCGTCACCGAGTTCGGCACCCAGACCGCCTCCGGCGACGGGGCGAACGACTTCACCCGTGCCCAGCAGTACCTGGACCTGATGGCCACCAAGAAGATCAGTTGGGTGAACTGGAACTTCTCCGACGACTTCCGCAGCGGTGCCGTCTTCCTCACCGGCACCTGCGGCGGCAGCTCGTACACCGGGACCGGCGTCCTCAAGCCCGCCGGGGTCTGGGTACGCGACCGGATCCGTACCCCGGACAACTTCCCGACCAGCTGAGCACCGACGTGCGGCGGGGCGGCCCGGAGGTCCGCCCCGCCCTCGCGGACGGTGACCGTCGGTGGAGAGCGGACGCCTGAGACGGAACGTCGACCCCGTCAGGGGTTGAGGTACGCCAGTACGGCGAGGACCCGCCGGTTGTGGTCGTCCGAGGGCGGCATGTCGAGCTTGGTGAAGATGTTGTTGATGTGCTTGCTGACGGCCTTCTCGGTGATGTGCAGCTTGCCGGCGATCGCGGCGTTGGAGCGGCCCTCGGCCATCTCGCCGAGCACCTCCCGCTCCCGGACGGTGAGGACCGCGAGAGGCTCCCGGCGGGCCAGCAGTCGAGAGATCACCTCAGGGTCCATCGCGGTCCCGCCCTGGGCGACCCGGCGGACCGCGTCGACGAACTCGCCGACGTGGGACACCCGATCCTTGAGCAGGTAACCCACGCCGCCGTGCGGTGTGCTGAGCAACTCCCGGGCGTACAACGGCTCGACGTGTTGGGACAGCACGAGGATCGGCAGACCGGGGATCCGGGTACGGGCGGCGATCGCGGCGTGCAGACCCTCGTCGGTGAACGTCGGCGGTAGCCGCACGTCCACGACCGCCACCTGGGGCCGGAGGCTGACCAGCGCCGGCAGCAGGGCGGGGCCGTTGTCGACGGCCGCGACGACGTCGAAGTCGAAGGCCCGCAGGATCCGGGTCAACCCGTCCCGGAGGAGTGCGTGGTCCTCGGCGATGACAACGCGCACGGCAGCTCCATGGTGACGACGGTGGGCCCTCCGGCCGGGCTCGACACGGTGATCGTGCCATCGAAGGCGGCCAGACGGCGTTCGATACCCCGGAGGCCGGAACCGGCGCCCGGGTCGGCACCACCGGTCCCGTCGTCGGCGACCACCATGGTCAGCGTGCCGTCGGAGTGCCGCAGGGACACCGCCCCGGTCCGCGCCCGACTGTGCCGGACCAGGTTGGTCAACGTCTCGGCCACGGCGAAGTAGGCGGCCGACTCGACCGGGGTGTCGAGTCGGCCGGGCAGGTCGACATCGACCGTGATCGGCACGGGCAGGCCCAGCGCCAACGCCCGCACCGCGCCGTCGAGCCCGCGCTCGGCCAGCACCGGCGGATGGATGCCCCGGACGAGATGGCGCAACTCGACCAGGGCGGTGCCGCTGGACTCCCGCGCTTCCGCGAGCATCTCACGAGCCGCGTTCGGGTCACGGTCGATCAGCTCGTCGGCCAGGCCGATCATCATGCCCAGGGAGACGAGGCGAGCCTGGATGCCGTCGTGCAGGTCACGCTCGATGCGACGCAGCTCGGCGGCCTGGGCGTCGACGGTGTCGGCCCGGGTGACGGTCAGTTCGGTGACGCGCAGTCGCAGCTCCGCGGCCTTGGTCGGGGCGAGCAGCAGCCGGGCGAAGTACCCGTCGACGCGGCGCAGCCACGGGGCCAACCAGAGCCCACCGGCGAGGATGGCGACGCCCTGCGGCACGCAGACCAGCCCTTCCACGACGGTGTCGACCGACCAGACGAGGCCGTAGCCGTACCAGTCGGTGCCGAGCCAGATCCAGACCGGCACCAACGTCAGGCCCATGACGCCGTAGAGCGGCACGGCCAGCGAGATCAGACCGAGGGCGGTGGACACCACCGCGCCGGGCAGGAGCCAGGCGAGATCGCGCCAGGTGGCCGGGTCGGTGACGATCCAGCGGAACCGCCGCCACCCGCCGGGGACGCCGCGTGCCGGGGGCGGACGGTACGGCCGGGACACCGGGACACCGGCGCGGGTGGCCCGCCGGCGTTCGAGATCCGCGCGGTGGCGGACCAGCGTCATCGTCCACGGCAGCAACGCCATGCCGAGGAACGGCACCGGGACCAGGGCCAGTGCCACCAGCGAGACGCCGAGCAGCACGAGGTTGGTCACGGCCAGACCGACGGCGGCCAGACCGGCGAGTACGGCGCGCAGGCCCCGCCACGCCCAGGCGTACGCCCGCTCGTCGCCGTCGACCCGGTCCATCGTCACATTGTGCCTGCGTGTCAGCCGCTTCTCGGTGGTGCTAGCACCCCGTCGTAGGGTGGGGGCAGAACTCCTGACGGGGGCGTCCCCTATACGGTCTGCTGGGACCATGACGACCGCCACGACGCCGCCGCGCCCGACGAGCGGCAGCGATTTCGCCGTCCTGTCCCGCCGGATCACCGATGCCGGGTTGATGCGACGCCGGCCCCTCTACTACGCCCTGAGGTTGGGTGTCGTCGGGCTCATGTTCGTCGGTGGCTGGACGGCCTTCGTCGCCCTCGGTTCGTCGTGGTGGCAGATGATCACCGCGGTCTTCCTCGCCGTCACGTTCGCCCAGGTCGCGCTCGTGGCACACGATTTGGCACACCGCCAGGTGTTCCGGACCAGGCGTCCGAGTGCGGTCGCCGGGCTGGTCGCCGGCAACCTCGGCGTCGGGATGAGCTACGGCTGGTGGATGGAGAAGCACACCCGCCACCACAACAACCCCAATCACGACGATCTCGACCCGGACGTGGCCCCGGAGGTGCTCGTCTGGACCGCGGAGTCGGCCGTCGGCCGTCGCGGGCTGCGCGGATTCGTCGTCCGGCACCAGGGCGTCCTGTTCTTCCCGCTGCTCACCCTGCTCGCCGTCAGCCTGAAGGTGTCCAGCGTCAAGGCGTTGCGGGACGGCACGGTGAAGCGACCCGGTGTGGAGACCGCCCTGCTTCTCCTGCACGCCGGTGGCTACCTCACGGCCCTGCTGCTCGTGCTGACCCCGCCGCAGGCCGTCGCCTTCCTGCTGCTGCACCAGGCGCTCTTCGGCGTCTATCTCGGGATGACCTTCGCGCCCAACCACAAGGGGATGCCGCATCCGACCGGCACCGAGGACTATCTGCGCAAGCAGGTGCTGACCTCGCGCAACGTTTACGGCAGCCGGTTGGTGGACGCGGCACTCGGCGGCCTGAACTACCAGATCGAACACCACCTCTTCCCCGCCATGCCGACGCCCAACCTGCGCCGGGCCCAGCCGATCGTGCAGGCGTACTGCGCCGAGATCGGGGTTCACTACGAGCAGACCGGCCTGGTCGACTCGTACCGGCAGGCGCTGCGACACCTGCACGAGGTGGGTGCCCCCGCCCGGGCCGCGTACGCCTCCCGGTGACTGTGTGGCGTAGGCGGAGGCAGGCCGGGTAGGCAGCGGGTTCGGAGATTCCCCGACCACCGGGCACTGCCCGCCGGGAGGAGAAGTCGTGTCTCAGGACTACCGCAAGAACCCCGAAAAGGTCTCGAACCTGACGCCCGAGCAGTACCGGGTCACACAGGAGGCCGCGACCGAGACGCCCTTCGCCAACGAGTACTGGGACAAGAAGGATCCCGGTCTCTATGTCGACGTGGTGTCCGGTGAACCCCTGTTCGCCTCCGTCGACAAGTACGACAGCGGCACCGGCTGGCCGACGTTCAGCAGGCCGGTCGAGTCCACGAACCTCGTCGAGATCCCGGACAGCAGCCTCGGCGTCACCCGCACCGAGGTCCGGTCCGCGCACGGCGACAGCCACCTCGGCCACGTCTTCGACGACGGTCCGATCGAGACCGGCGGGCTGCGCTACTGCATGAACTCCGCCGCGATGCGCTTCGTGCCCCGCGACGACCTGGAGCGCGAGGGCTACGGGGCGTACCTCGACCGATTCGCCGCACGGCGCTGACCCCGTCCGACGACTCCCGTACACCCGCGAGAGCGGGAGAAGGAGGCAGAGATGGCCGTCAAGACCGAAGCCCGACCGCGTACCACGCAGATCCGGCCGTTCACGGTCGAGATCCCGCAGGCGGAGCTGGACGACCTGCGCCGCCGGATCGCCGCCACCCGGTGGCCGGAGCAGGAGACCGTCGCCGACCAGTCGCAGGGCGTGCCGCTCGCCACGATCCAGGCGGTCGCGCGCTACTGGGAGCAGGAGTACGACTGGCGTGGCGTCGAGGCGCGGCTGAACAGCGTTCCGCAGTTCATGACCGAGATCGACGGACTGGACATCCACTTCATCCACGTCCGCTCGAAGCACGAGGACGCGCTGCCGCTGATCATCACGCACGGCTGGCCCGGCTCGGTGATCGAACAGCTCAAGGTCATCGGCCCGCTGACCGATCCCACCGCCCACGGCGGCAGCGCCTCGGACGCCTTCCACGTGGTGATCCCGTCCATGCCCGGGCACGGCTTCTCCGGTAAGCCGACCATGCCGGGCTGGGGTCCGGAGCACATCGCGAGCGCGTGGACCGAGCTGATGCGGCGCCTCGGGTACGACCGCTTCGTCGCCCAGGGCGGCGACTGGGGCGCGATCATCTCGGACCTGATGGGGGTCCAGGCACCGCCGGAGTTGGCCGGGATCCACACCAACATGCCGGGAGCCGTACCAGCGGATCTCGACAAGCTGTTCCAGTCCGACATGAGCGGGGCGAACGATGCCCTCGGCTCGCTGCCGTCGAACCTCTCCGACGAGGAACGGCGCGCCTGCGAGCAACTGAACTTCGTGTGGAAGCACGTCGCGTACGCCCTCATGATGGGCACCCGGCCGCAGACCCTGACCGCGCTGGCGGACTCGCCGGTCGGCCTGGCCGCGTTCCTGCTCGACCACGACGCGCGCAGTCTGGACCTCATCTCGCGGGTCTTCGCGGGCGGGCCCGGCGGCCTCAGCCGGGACGACGTGCTGGACAACATCACGTTGTACTGGTTGACGAACACCGGCGTCTCGTCGTCCCGGCTCTACGCGGAGAACGCACTCTCGTTCTTCGCCACCAAGGGCGTACGCGTGCCGGTGGCGGTGAGCGTCTTCCCGGACGAGCTGTACGAGGCACCGCGTAGCTGGGTGGAGCAGGCGTACCCGAACCTCGTCTACTACCACCGGCTCGACCGGGGCGGGCACTTCGCCGCCTGGGAACGGCCGATGGCCTTCGCCGAGGAACTGCGCGCCGGCTTCCGGCCGCTGCGCTAGACGGCAGTCGCACCACCGTCGTGCCCGGTGTCCTCGGACACCGGGCACGCGCGTACTCCCGTTCGCCGGATCACCGGTCATGCGCAGACCCCGCCTCGGATCGTCGGTCGTCGCGTCAGCGGTCAGGCATGGCGGTGCAGGGATCGGCCTCGGCGTCCGCGCGCAGCCGCGCCACCGCGCGGGCGAGGAGTTCCTGCCGACGGTGGTCCCGGCGGACGTGCACGACGATGCGACGCCGGACGACGGGACGGACCACCGGCCTCGCCACCGCGCCCCCGGGCAGCTCCACGACGGCCAGGCGCGGCAGCAGTGTGACGCCGACACCGGCCGCCACCAGGCGCAATGCTGCCCGGTGGTCGTCCAGACGGGCGGCGAATCGGGGGGTGAACCCGGCGGTCCGGCAGGCGCTGGAGATGATCTGCCCGATCGGGCTGTCGTAGATGTCGTGGTCCACCCACGGCTCGGCACCGAGGTCCCGCAACGCGATCTCGGGGGCGTCCACGAGCGGGTGCCCGGCGGGCAGGACGGCGACGAGTTCCTCGACGGCGAGGTCGTGCCGCTGGTAGCCGTCGAGCCGTACCTCGACGCCGCCGGCCGGCTCGGTGCGGATGTCCAGGTCCGGCTGCCGGCGCCCCCGCCCGTCGACCGGCTCGTTGAGGCTGATCTCGACGGTGAGGTTCGGTCGGTGCTGCCGAACGGTCCGCACCAGCTCCGGGATCCACCGTTCGGCCGCCGAGGCGAAACAGGCGATCGCCAGGTGCTCGCCCTGGCCGCCACGCAGGTCCGCGACGACCCGTTCCAGCCGCTCGAAGTCGGCGACCAGTGTCTGCGCCTGGTCGGCGAGATGTCGGGCGGCGTCGGTGGCGACGATGCCCCGTCCCTGCCTCACGAAGAGGACCAGGCCGGTCTCCCTGGCCAGTTCGGTCATGTGCTGACTGATCGTGGCCGGGGCGTAGTTCAGGTTCCGGGCGGCCCGGTTGATCGATCCGGCCAACAGGACCGCCCGCAGCACCACCAGGCGTCGAGGGTTCAGCATGCGTCGACCGTACGGCGACGACGAACGATCAGCGATCTTTGTCTGCTTGTCGCCCCGCCGGGGCCGTCGCAGGATGACCGGCAGGGACCGGCTCCGCCGCCCGACGGACGAGAGGACCGCTGATGGACACGACCTTCTGGGACCAGGCGGACCGCCTGCTGATCCGGTACGGGGCCAGCTTCACTCCCCGGATCATCGAACGCGCCCGGGGGGCGTACGTCTTCGACCGCGAGGGCAGGTCGATCCTCGACTTCACCTCGGGGCAGATGAGCGCCATCCTCGGCCACGGGCACCCGGACATCGTCTCCACCGTCTCGTCCGCGGTCGCCTCACTGGACCACCTCTACAGCGGCATGCTCAGCCCGCCGCTGCTCGCGCTGGCCGAACGGCTCGCCGCCACACTGCCCGACCCGCTCGGCAAGACGCTGCTGCTCACCACCGGCGCCGAAGCGAACGAGGCGGCGATCAAGATGGCCAAGCTCTACACCGGCCGGTACGAGATCGTCTCCTTCGACCGGTCCTGGCACGGCATGACGCAGGGGGCGGCCTCGGCGACGTTCTCCGCCGGGCGGCGCGGCTACGGTCCGCCGATCCCGGGTAACCTCGCCCTGCCCACACCGAACGCCTACCGGTCGCCGTTCCGTAGCGCAGACGGCGCACACGAATGGGAGGCCGAACTCGCGTACGGCTTCGCCCTGGTCGACCAGCAGTCCGCCGGAAGCCTCGCCGCCTGCCTGGTCGAACCGATCCTCTCCTCGGGCGGCATCATCGACCTGCCGCCCGGATACCTGGCCCGCCTCCGGCAGATGTGCGACGAGCGCGGGATGCTCCTCATCCTCGACGAGGCGCAGACCGGCCTCGGCCGCACCGGCACGATGTACGCCTTCGAGCGCGACGGCGTCGCCCCCGACATCCTGACCCTGTCGAAGACCCTCGGGGCGGGACTGCCGGTGGCCGCCGTGGTGACCAGCGCCGAGATCGAGCAGGTCTGCCACGACCGGGGGTTCCTCTTCTACACCACCCACGTCTCCGACCCGCTGGCGGCGGCGGTCGCGCTGACCGTGCTCGACGTCATCGCCCGAGAGGATCTGGTGCGGCGTGCCGCGCGACTCGGCGAGCAGCTCACCGATCGGCTCCAGGCGCTGCGAGACGAACACGAGGTGGTGGGCGACGTCCGGGGCCGGGGCCTGCTCCAGGGCATCGAGCTGGTGACCGACAAGGTGAGCCGCACACCGGCCGACGCGTTGGGTGCCCGGGTCACCTCGGCCTGCCTCGACCGGGGACTGCACATGAACATCGTCCAACTGCCGGGCATGGGCGGGATCTTCCGCATCGCACCACCGCTCACCATCAGCGACGAAGACCTGCACGCCGGCCTGGACATCCTCGACGCCGCACTCACCGCCGTCCTACGCGAAGGGTGACACCGCGCGGTGGCCGACGCGCCGCATGTGGTGACCGAGAGACCGAGCATGGCGGCGGAAGTCCTCCACACTAGGCTTGCCGCCATGTCAGAGCCAACGCCCGAGCCGCGCAGGGTCGGCCAGCTGGTATGGGCCCCCGACGAGGTGACCGCCGGCATCGGAAGCCAGGTGCAACCACAGGTCAGTCGAGGTCGCAGGGCGTTGCAGACCGGGCTGGCCGCCTTCCTCCTGACGTGGGTACCAACCCTTGCCATTCTCCTGGTGGCCAACTTCGCCGTACCGTCGCTGACCGACGACGCCGGTGCCGGACGAGTCGCCCTCTGGGCGTTGCTGATCGCCGTGCTGTTCGCGGTCACGGCGGCGGTGAGCACGCTGTGGTCGAGGCCCGACCGGGACGGAGAGGAGCCCTCGGGCCTGGTCGTCGCGCTGCGCGTCGTGCGTGGTGCGCTGCTGACCGGTGTGGGTGCGGGCGCGGTGCTGGTGTGGCAGGGGCTGTCGGTGGAGCAGGCTGCCACGTTGGCGGTGATTCTGGCGCTACTCCTGCGCGTCCTGCCGGTGGTGGCGGCGCGGACGTTCGCGCGACGCCGGAGCGGCCCGGCGGAAAGCCCCACCGCCCCGTAGCCGTACCCACTCAGGCCAGCTTGCTAGGAGGTGGGGAGATTTGTTGTCGCTCTAGCGACAACAAATCTCCCCACCTACCCAGGCACCGCCCCACCCGCATGCAAGGAAGGGTCCCCCGTTAACACCTGGTGTTAACGGGGGACCCTTCCTTCCATGCGTATCGACGGCCGCGCGTCCGGCGACTCAGCCGCGCACCGCGCTCGTGTCCGCACCGCGAGGCGCCACACCCCGCGCCGCGACACGCGGGGATGAATCCTGCGAAGGTCTGGCGACGTACAACTGATTGGTTGTATGTTGGGGTGGTGACGGAGACGAGTGACGACCGGGCGGACGCCCTGTTCCACGCGCTCGCCGACCGCACCCGGCGCGACATCCTGCGCCGCGTGCTCGCCGGGGAGCACTCCGTCTCCGCGCTCGCCGCCAACTACGACATGAGCTTCGCCGCCGTGCAGAAACACGTCGCCGTGCTGGAGAGGGCCGGCCTGCTGACCAAGCGACGCAGCGGCCGCGAGCAACTGGCCAGCGGCGACGTGCAGGCGGTGCGGTCGGTGGCGTCCATGCTCACCGAGCTCGAACAGGTCTGGCGCGGCCGCATCGCCCGCATCGACATGCTCATCGCATCCGAGACCGTCCAGGAGGACTGAACAGTGCCCGTCACCGACGTCAAGCAGGACCTCGACAACCTGAGCCTGACCATCACCGCCGACTTCGCCGCACCGGTGGAGCGGATCTGGCAGGTGTACGCCGACCCACGCCAACTGGAGAAGGTCTGGGGACCGCCGACCTATCCGGCCACCGTGGTCGACCACGATCTCACGCCCGGGGGCCGGGTCACCTACTACATGACCAGCCCGGAGGGCGAGCGGTACGCCGGGTACTGGCTGGTCACGGCCGTGGACGAGGCTCGCAGCTTCGCCTTCGACGACGGCTTCGCCCACGACGACCTCTCCCCCAACCCGGAGATGCCGGTCTCCAAGTGCGTCTACACCTTCAGCGCGCACGACGGCGGGACCCGGGTGACGTACGTGAGCACCTACCCGTCCGCCGAGGCGCTCCAGCAGGTGCTGGACATGGGCATGGTGGAGGGCGCCACCGGAGCGATCAACCAGATCGACGGGTTCGTCGCCGCCTGACCGCTGCGCAAGCCGGCGCCGGCACCCACGCGGAGGGCCCGTACCGGCGCCCACCGCCGCGCCGGCGCCGGCTCCGGAACAAGGTGCCCGCACGGGAGAGCCGGCGCCGGCGCCGATGTTAGGAAGGGACCCCTTCTATACCGTAGGCGTTAGCAGGGGGCCCTTCCTTACACGAAGGCGCGTGGTTGACTGGTCGATCGGGGAACGAGCAGCAGGGGGTGGCGGGTGCGGGTACTCATCCTCGGGGGCACCGCCGAGGCACGTGATCTCGCCGCCCGACTCGTCGACCGGCCGGGGCTGTCGGTGATCTCGTCGCTGGCCGGGCGGGTCGCCGATCCCCGCCTGCCGGTCGGTGAGGTACGCATCGGGGGGTTCGGTGGTGCCGACGGCCTGGCCCGGTGGCTCGACACGCACCCCGTCGACGTACTGGTCGACGCCACCCACCCGTACGCGGCCCGGATCCGGACCGCCGCCGTCACCGCCGCTGCCCAGGTCGGCGTACCTCATCTGCGGCTGGAACGACCGGGCTGGACGGCGCGGCCGGGTGACCGCTGGCACCGTGTGCCGGACGTGGCCGCCGCCGTCCGGGAACTTCCGGCGCTCGGGCGGCGGGTCCTGCTCACCACCGGACGGCAGAGCCTTGCGGCGTTCCGCCCGTCGACCGGGCTGTGGATCCTGGCCCGGGTCGTGGACGCGCCGGAGGAGCCGCTGCCGGAACACATCCGACTGCTGCGCAGCCGGGGTCCCTACACGCTCGCCGGTGAACTGGAGCTGATCCGCACCCATCGCCTCGACGTGGTGGTGACCAAGGACAGCGGCGGCCGGCTCACCGAGGCGAAACTCGACGCGGCCCGACAGCTCGGCCTACCGGTGCTGATGATCGACCGGCCGGTGCCCGCCGTCCATCCGACGACGGTGTCCAGGGTGGACGAGGCGGTGGACTGGGTGTCGGCGCTGCCGGTTCAGCCGGGATAGGTGCGCGGCGTCCAGACCGCCACCGAGTCGTCGCCCCGCGTGCTGACCTGGGTGGTCGACGAGCCGATGATGAGCAGGCACCGCATGTCCACGGTGTCCGGGTCGAGATCACCGAGCGTGATCACGGTGACGGACTCGGTGACACGGCCCACGTCTCGGGCCAGCACCACAGGCGTCTTGGGGTCACGGTGGCGCAGCAGCGTCTCCCGGGCCGCGCCCACCTGCCAGCGACGGCTGGCCGAGGCCGGGTTGTAAAGCGCCAGGACCAGGTCGGCCGCGGCGGCGGCGGCCAGGCGGGCCTCGATGACCGGCCACGGTTTGAGCCGGTCCGACAGGGACAGCACCGCGAAGTCGTGCCCGAGCGGGGCACCCACCCGGCTCGCCGCCGCCTGCGCCGCCGTCAGGCCCGGCAGCACCCGTACCGGCACCCCGGCGAATCTCGCCTGGCCGGTCGCCACCTCGTAGACCGCGCTGGCCATGGCGAACACGCCGGGGTCGCCGGAGGACACCACCACCACCCGGGCCCCGCCGAGTGCCAGCTCCAGGGCGTGGGCGGCCCGTTCGGTCTCCACCTGGTTGCCCGAGGTGTGCCGCTGCTGGCCGGGACGCGCCGGCACCCGGTCCACGTACGGGCCGTAGCCCACCAGGTGCTCGGCCTCGCGCAGCGCCCGCGCCACCTCGGGGGTGAGCCAGCGGGGTCCGGCCGGGCCGAGCCCGACCACGACCACCTCCCCCGCCGACGCCGGTCCGGGTGCCGGCAGGTCGTCGCGGCTGGCGGCGCTGGTCGGGCTGGGCAGCAACGCCAGCGAGAAGTACGGCACTTCGTCGGTGGACACGTCGGCCAGCGGGGCGTGTCGTCCGCGTGGTGAGGTGGCCCGCTCCACGTACCAGGTCTCGGGCAGTCGGCCCGCGTCGTCCAGGGCGGCGCGGACGTTGTCGAAGGTCCGGCCCAGCTTGAGTACGGCGGCGGCGTCGGTGTCGGCGAGCCGCCGGGCGAGTTCCTCGGCGGGCAGCGTGCCGGGCAGGACGGTCAGCACCTCGTCGCGTTCGACGAGCGGCCGACCCAGCACGGCGGAGGCGGCGCTGATCGAGGTCACCCCCGGCACCACCTCGGCCGGGAACCGGTGCGCGAGCCGCTCGTGCAGGTACATGTAGGAGCCGTAGAACATCGGGTCGCCCGCGCAGAGCACCACCACGTCGCGTCCGGCGGCCAGGTGGACGGCCAGCCGTTCGGCGCTGTCGTCGTAGAACCGGCGGATCACGCCCTCGTAGCCGGCCGGGTCGTCGGTGCCCTCGGTGGTGACCGGGTAGACCAGGGCCTCGTGTACGTGGTCCTCCCGCAGCAGACCGGCCACGATGGAGCGGGCGATGCTGCGGCCGTGCCGGGCCGAGTAGTACGCGACCACGTCGGTCTCGGCGATCAGCCGGGCCGCCTTGACCGTCAACAGTTCCGGGTCGCCGGGTCCGACCCCGACGCCGTAGAGCGTGCCGGGCTCCACCATGGTCACTCCACCTCGCTCGCGATGCCGTTCACGGCCGCCGCGGTGACGGCGCTGCCGCCCCGACGACCCTGCACGACCAGGTACGGGATCCGGGCCGGATGCGTGGCCAGCGCCTGCTTGGACTCGGCCGCGCCGATGAACCCGACCGGTACGCCCACCACCGCCGCCGGCCGACCCGCGCCCTCGTCGACGAGTTCCAGCAGCCGGAACAGGGAGGTCGGGGCGTTGCCGATGGCGACCACGGCGCCGTCGAGCCGGTCCCGCCACAACTCCATGGCGGCGGCGCTGCGGGTGGTGCCGAACTGCCGGGCCAAATCGGGCACCGCCGGATCACGCAGCGTGCACACCACCTCGTTGTCGGCGGGCAGCCGGGTGCGGGTGATCCCGGCGGCGACCATCGCCGCGTCGCAGAGCACCGGCGCACCGGCGGCCAGTGCGGCGTACCCGGCGGCGACCACCTCGGGGTGCGCCTCCACGTCGTCGACCAGGTCGACCATGCCGCAGGCGTGGATCATGCGCACCACCACCCGGGCGACGTCGGCGGGGAAGCGGGACAGGTCGGTCTCGGCGCGGATGGTGGCGAACGAGCGGCGGTAGATCTCGGCGCCTTCGCGGACGTAGTCGTAACTCATCGTGGTCTCCGTGCCTGTGCCACCCGCTCGGACAGCGGGCCGTGGTGATCCCCTCGGGGACCGGCGACACGGTAACCGGCGCCGGTGGCCACCGCCAGGGCAGCCGGACCGGACGGTCGGCCGCAGCACCGGTCACAGCCCGCCCAGTGCAGGGGAAGCGCGTCGTCGGCGGGCGGTGCGGCGGCGGTCAGGGCGGCCGTGGCGTCGGCGCGGACGTCGGCCAACGCGCTGCCGCAACCGGGTCGGCCCGCGCAGGCGGTCACCCCGACCCAGGGCGAGGCGGGATCGACGACCAGCCCGGCCCCGGTCAGCACCGGCACCGCCGACTCGGGTGCGGCGACCACGACGACGGTCCGCCACGGGGTCACCACCACCGGCCCGTCGGTCAGCGCCGCGACCGCCTCGGCCTGCGCGGCGGTGAGCCGGCCCAGGGG
>NZ_SISL01000107.1:0-15478 GCF_004307965.1 Verrucosispora sp. SN26_14.1
TGAAGACCGCCCGGAACCGAGCCTCGCTGTCGCGCAGCGCCCGCTCCACGTCGACCCGGGTCGCCCCACCGGCGGCCAAGCCGGAGATCAGCGTGGCGGTGAGACCGCAGAACACCGCCGCGCCCGGCTACCGCATCGAGGTCCGCAACCGGGGCGACGCGCCGGTCTCCACCACGGTGCGCCAGGAGCTGCCCCAGGGTGCCACGGCGACGACGATCAGCGGCGGCGGCCGGGAGGTACGTCCCGACGGGTCGGCGGCGACCGAGGTGACCTGGCGCCTGAGCCTGCCGCCCCACAGCGCCCGGACGCTGGACACCACGCTGGCCGCCGCCTCCACGCAAGCGCCGCTGACCACACCCGCCTGCGCCTTCGGCACCGACGACCAGCAGCCGTACGACTGTGCGTCGGCCACCTGGACGTCGCCGGACGCACCGGCGGCCGGTGCGGCGGAGTCGGGCTGGCGGCACCAGGCGCCCGCGCTGCTGGCCGGTGCGGTCGCGGTGCTGGTACTCGGCCTCATCGGCTTCGTCACCTGGCGTCGACGCACGCGACCGGTCGCCGCCGCGCTGGCCTCGGAGGGACGGGGGACGGTCTACCCGCGCCCGGCCGCGCCCCGGCCCCCGGCCCGTCGTCGTACGCCACCGGTGTGGCTGGTGGTGCCGGTGGCCGCGACGGTGCTCCTCGTCACGATCGGCGTGGCGGCGTGGACCGCCACCCGGCGCGTCGCCGCGATCGACACCGACAGTCAGCCGACCAGCGGCGCGTGGAAGGGCACCGGCATCAGTGGCGGGTTGGGCGTGCCGCTACGCGAGGACTCGTTCGAGTTCACCGTCTACCGGATGGCCTGCGAGCCGGGCGGCGGCGCCCGGAAGTGCCAGGCGACCGTGGGGGTGCGCAACGTCACGCCGGAGCACCAGAGCTGGCACGGCAAGTTGCAGCGGGCGTACCTGGCGGACGGCAACTGGGTGACCACCGACGAGCAGGCCACCCGGCGGGCCAACCGGGGGCGGGACGTCTTCGCCGAACCGGTGGCGGCGGGCAGTCGTACGGTGCTGCCGTTGGTCTTCACCGTCGACGGCGCGCAGGCGCCCCGGCACCTGGAACTGCGCAGCGGTGTCTTCTCCGCCGGCGTGCGGGTGGACGTGCCCTGACCGACGGGCGGGCGGCGGTCGTACCCTGGGGCGATGACCGCCGCCCTCGCCCCCGCCGTGCTCGACGCGGCCGACTGGCAGGCCCGCCGCCGCGCCCACGAGGAGCGGGTGGACGGCTGGCTCGGCGGGCACCTGGAGCGCCGCCGGCGAGGTGAGAAGCATCCGGTGGAGGACTTCCTCTTCACCTACTACTCGTGCCGGCCGGCGCAGTTGCGCCGGTGGCAGCCGGGTGCGGGGGTGCTGTTGCGCGGGGCGGACGCCGCCGACTTCGGTCCGGACCACCGGGTGGTCGACGGCGGCGTCGTCCTCGACACCGGGGCGGTCCTGGCCCGTCGTGGCGAGTCGGTGCGCTGGATCGGGTCCCTGCTGGCGGCGACCGCCGCACGCCCCGCCCACCTGGGCTGTTTCGGCATGCACGAGTGGGCGATGGTCTACCGGCAGAACCAGGACGAGGTCCGGCACCGCGCGTGGCCGCTGCGGCTGAGCCCGGAACGCACCGCCGAGGTCGTCGAGGAGCGCGGCGTACGGTGCAGCCACTTCGACGCGTACCGGTTCTTCACCGAGCCGGCCCGCCCGCTCAACGTGCTCCGGCCGACCCGGGACACCCAGCACGAGCACGAGCAGCCGGGTTGCCTGCACGCCAACATGGACCTGTACAAGTGGGCCTACAAGCTCTCCCCGCTGGTGCCGTCGGAGCTGGTCGGCGACGCCTTCGCGCTGGCCCGGGAGATCCGCACGCTGGACATGCGGGCCTCGCCGTACGACCTGGCGGCGCTCGGTTACCCGCCGGTGCGGGTGGAGACCCCGGAGGGGCGGGCCACGTACGCCACGGCGCAGCGGGAGTTCGCCGAGCGGGCCGGGGTGCTGCGCGACCGGTTGCTGGCGGCGATCCCCGCCTGACGCTCCACTACGGACAGTCATCGGGTGCCGGAAGCGCCGTGTCGCCCGCTCGCCGTCAGCTCGTCCCGTGATGCGCGAGCGGCGTCACTCGCCGTCCGCCCGGCGGTCGCGCTTGCGCTGCGAGCGACGCTTCTTCTCGGCGAGTCGGCGCTCCTTGGCGGCACGCGACGGGCGGGTCGGCCGACGCGGCGGAGGCGGTGGCGCGACCGCCTCGCGCAGCAGTGCGGCGAGCCGTTCCCGAGCCGCCTCGCGGTTGGCGAGCTGCGCCCGGTGCTCGCTGGCGGCGATGGTCAGCACGCCGTCGACCAGCCGGCCGGCGAGCCGCTCCAACGCCCGCGTCCGCAGCGACTCCGGCAGGCTGGGCGAACCGGCCAGGTCGAAGCTCAGCTCGACCCGGGAGTCGGTGGTGTTGACCCCCTGGCCGCCGGGCCCGGACGACCGGGAGAACCGTTCCCGCAGCTCGCCGGCGGGGACACTCCACCGGTCGGTCACCCGCAGTCCGTCGTCCACGCACAGAGGCTAGCGTGCCGGCCGCTACTTCGGAGCGCTGCTCGGATTCGGCTCCGGCCTGGCCGGCTCGCCGCCGCCGACCGCCGCGTACGCGACCGCTCCGACGAGAAGCAGGGCGATCACGCCGACCTTCGTGGTGACCACCTTGATCAGCAGCCAGGCGGCGCGACGCGCGCCGGGCACGGTCTTCTTCGCCGCCTGATAGTCGTTCCACCCGCGCCGGGCCCGCGCGTACGACGACCCGACGCCACTTCCGATGATGAGGCCCACCAGCAGGAGGACCGTGATGAGAGGACGCTCCACCCACGCCAGTATTCATACTCAGCGTAATATTTCCATTCTCCGATCTTCGACCGCCAGAAACCCGACAGATCACACATCCGACCGTAATGGGACAGTGACTCTGGGTGATTTCAGCCGCCCTTGCCGATGATCGTGTCGGCGGTCTGCTGCACCTGCTCGATCGGGATGGCGAACCCGATGCCGATCGAGCCGTTGCCGTCGATGGTGGCGATCGCGGTGTTCACACCGACCACCTCGCCCCGGGCGTTGACCAGCGGGCCACCGGAGTTTCCCGGGTTGATCGAGGCGTCGGTCTGCACCGCCCGGTGCCGGTTGTCACCGAGGCGTACCTGACGGTCCAGCGCGCTGACGATCCCCGCCGTGACCGTGCCCGGCAGCCCCAGCGGCGAACCCACCGCCAGCACCGGTTCGCCCACCCGGGTCGACCCCGGCTTGGCCAGTGGCAACGCCGTCAGCCCGGCGGAGGACGGCACCCGGAGCACGGCGAGATCGCTGCCCGGTTCCCGGCCCACCACCTCCGCCGCGAACCGCCGGCCGTCCGGCAGCTCGACGGTCACCTCGCCACGCCCCTTGGCCAGGATGTGGTCGTTGGTGATGATGTGCTGCTCGGTGTCGACGGCGAAACCGGAGCCGGTCGCCGAGGCGCCACCGGAGCCGCCCACCAGCACCGACACGACCCCGGGCACGGTCTTCTCCGCCGCGGTGACCAGCTCGGCCGGCACCGGGGCGGCGGACGCGGCAGCCGGACCCGGCACACCGTCGCGACCGGCCACCCAGCCACCGGCCAACGCCCCCGACCCCGTCGACAGCGTCACCACCGCCAGCCCGGCCAGCAGTCGACGGCGCCAACTCCAGGCCGCCCGGTCCCCGCTCGGCCCGTCCGGTCCACCCCGCCCGTCCGGTGGGAGATCGGGCGAGACGAACCAGGGTCCGCGTGGCTCACCCAGTCCGGTCTGCACTGCCATTCGTACGCTCCTCACGTGTGGCGGGCCCGGGTCGATCCGGTCGCCAGGACGGGTCAGGGCAGGCGGGAGAACCACCGCATCGAGCCGTACGCCGCACCCATCGCGAACACCAGCCCGAGCCCGATGAACCGGGACGAGACGTCCTGCCGCACCTTTCGCCAGCCCACCGAGCTGCCGATGTCGTCGTAGACGGCCCGCAGTTCGTCGCTCGTCGCGGCCTCGTGGAAGACGCCCCCGGTCTCTTCGGCGACGGCCTGCAACGTCTCTCCGTCCACCGGCACCTGGATCGGCCGACCGCCCCGGTCCACGAAACCGCTCAGCGTGCCGAACGAGATCGTGTGCACCGGCACCTCGACCGCGACGGCGTCGGCGGCGGCCTCCATCGGATCCATGCCCGAGGTGTTCGCACCGTCGGAGAGCAGGATGATCCGGGCCGGGGGCGGCTGGGTCGCGGCAGCCTCGTCCAACGCCTTCACCGCCCCCAGCGAGGTGCTGATCGCCTCGCCGATCGCGGTGCCCTGCACGCCGGTCACCCCCTCGGCGAGGCGCTCGATGCCGTCGTGCAGGGACTCCCGGTCGGTGCTCGGCGGCACCAGCACCGCCGCGCTACCGGCGAAGGCCACCAACCCGACGTTGAACTCGTCCGGCAGGTTGTCGACGAACCGCCGGGCGGCGCTCTTGGCCGCGGTGAGCCGGTCCGGGTCCACGTCGCCGGCGAGCATCGAGGTGGACACGTCCACCGCCACCATCACGGTGGCCCGTTCCCGGGGCACCCGCACCTCGGCACTGGGCCGCGCGAAACCCACCACCAGCAGAGCCAGCATGGCCAGGAAGAGCCCGGCCGGCAGGTGTCGACGCCAGGTCGGCCGCCGGGGCGCCACCCGGTCGAGCAGCCGCAGGTTGGTGAAGCGGACCGCGTACCGGCTGCGCCGCCGTTGCGCCACCAGATAGGTCAACGCCAGGGCGAGCACGCCGAGCAACAGCCAGAGGCGGACCGGCGACTGCCAGATCATGCCGCCCCTCCCCGGTTCGGTCCGGCTCCGGCGGCGGCCAGGCGACGTTGTGCGTGGACGTGCCGCACGATGTCGGCCGCCCAGTCCCGGTCGGTGCGCAGGCTCAGGTGGGTCGCGCCGGATCGGCGTACCGCGTCGCGGACCTGCTCGCGCTGGGCGGCGGCGGCGGCCGCGTACCGCTCGCGCAGCCGCCGGTCGCCGGTCCACACCTCGCGGCGCTCGCCGGTCTCCGGGTCGGCCAGGGTGATCAGGCCGACGTCCGGCAGCTCCAGCTCACGAGGGTCGGTGATCTCCACCGCCAGCACCTGGTGCCGCACGGCCAGCCGACGTAGCGGGCGTTCCCAGGTGGCCGGCGACCGGGGGTCGTCGGGCAGTCCGTCGAGGAAGTCGGAGACCACCACCACCAGGCCGCGCCGGTGCGCCACCCGGTGCACCTCCGCCACCGCGTCGGAGAGGTCGGCCGCGCCGGGCGGCGGCCCGGCGGGCCCGTCGTGGCCACCCACCCGGGGTTCGGCCAGCAGCCCACGCAACAACCCGAGCAGATGGGTACGCCCACCGCGCGGCGGCATCCGACGCAACCCGGACGTGGTGAGCACCTGGGCACCGAGCCGGTTGCCCGGGCCGGTGGTGAGGAAGCCGACGGTGGCGACCGCCGCCACCGCCAGTTCCCGCTTGTCCAGCTCGGCGGTGCCGTACTCCATGCTGGGGCTGGCGTCCACCAGCAGCCAGGTGGTCAGCTCCCGGTCGGCGTCCACCTGCCGGACGTGCGGCACGGTGGTCCGGGCGGTCACCGACCAGTCCATCCGGCGCACCTCGTCCTCGCCGGGCCGGTACTCCCGGCTGCCGGCGGGTTCGCTGCCCGGGCCGGGCAGCAGGCCCCGGTGCTCGCCGTGCAGCATCCCGTCGAGCCGGCGGGTGACGGTCAGTTCCAGCCGACGCAGCCGCTGGTCCGGGGTGAGGTCGGCGAGCACCGGATCGGCCGGTACGGGCACCGGCACGGGTCGGCGGGCCATCAGGCGGCGGCCAGGTCGGGGGCGTACTCGGGTTGACCGGTGGCCGCCACCCGGGGCGGCGGGACCACCTCGACCAGGCGGCGCACGACGGCCTCGGCGGTCACCCCGTCGGCGACCGCGTCGAAGGAGAGCACCAGCCGGTGCGACAGCACGTCGCCCGCGAGGTCCCAGACGTCCTCGGGCAGCACGTACTCCCGGCCGCGCAGCATCGCCCGGGCCCGCGCGGCGGCGACCAGGCCGAGGGTGGCGCGCGGGCTGGCGCCGTACGCCAGCAGTGGGGCGATCTCCGGCAGCCCGAACCGGACCGGGTCCCGGGTGGCGAGGATGAGACGGACCACGTACTCGGCGATGGCATGGTGCACGAAGACCTGCGTGGCCTGTCGTTGGAACGCGCGCAGCCGGTCCGCGTCGAGCACCGGGCGGGCCCGGGGGCGGTCGGCGCTCATCCGGTAGAGGATGGCCAGTTCGTCGGCGCCGTCCGGGTAGTCGACCAGGATCTTCATCAGGAAGCGGTCGCGCTGTGCCTCGGGGAGCTGGTAGACCCCCTCCGACTCGATCGGATTCTGGGTGGCTAGCACGAGGAACGGCTCCGGCACCCGGTAGCTGCGCCCGCCGATCGAGACCTGGCGTTCGGCCATCGCCTCCAGCAGCGCGGACTGCACCTTGGCCGGGGCCCGGTTGATCTCGTCCGCGAGCACCAGGTTCGCCATGATCGGCCCGAGTTCGACGTCGAAGCTCTCCTTCGACGCCCGATAGATGCGGGTGCCGACGATGTCCGACGGGACGAGGTCGGGGGTGAACTGGATCCGGGAGAAGGTGCCGCCGACGACCGTGGCGAGGGTCTGCGCGGCGAGCGTCTTGGCCACCCCCGGTACGCCCTCCAGGAGACAGTGCCCGTCGGCGATCAGGGCGGTGAGCAGGCGCTCGACGAGCCGATCCTGCCCGACGATCACGCGTTTGACCTCGAAGAGCGTCTGGTCCAGCTCCGCAGCGGTCGCGTCCGGATCGACCGGGCTGGGCAGGCTGGCCATGGTGTCCGAGATGTCCGTCACGGTGCTTGCTTCCCGAGGGGCGCCTCGGACAAACGTCGGAATTACCGGCCCTGGGCGGCCCAGACGGGTCGGGCATCACCGTTACGGCGTGGACCGGGCCGGACGGCACGAAAGCGGTCGGGTGGGTCGTCCGGGAACGCAACGACCACCGGCCCCCACCGCACGGGTGGGGGCCGGTGGACGTGCCACGCTCAGCGGTGCACGATCACGAAGAACGGCAGGTCGGCGGCAACACCGGCGGAGTTGCGCGTCTGGATGAACACCCCGTTCGGGGTGAGCAGCCGGGGTGCCACCGAGACCTCCCCGGCGGGCGGGACGCAGCACGAGCCCGCCTGGCCGATCGTCGCCACGTAGATGCCCGAGGCGACGTTGCTGCCGTACTGCACCTCGTACTGGCCGACGCCGTACTTGATCACGACCCCGTCGCCGCGGGCCTTGGTGCCGTTGGCGTTGACCGCCGTCGCGTACCCGGAGGTGCTGGCCGCGGCGACCTCACCCTTGGCCAGCAGGGCCCGGGCGCTGTTCATCGAGGCGGTGGTGACCGCCGGCTGCTGCGCGGTGGCGCGGGCGGTGGGCTGGTTGCCCGCCACGGTGGGCTTCGCCGCGGCGATACCACCGCCGGCGAGGGCCAGGGCCAGGGCCGCGATCGACACCGCGGCCGCCTTACGTCGGAAAAATCTGGTCATGACAGGTCTCCCTTGGTGACCGTGGGGATACGCCGACCCGCGACACGCGGGGCGGATATTGCCTTTTTCCTCGTCGGGCCGCAATGACCTTCGAACGCCGGATGCTGCATTTTCTCGTGCACTCGCAAACGGCTCTACTCGATGATCGACATGCGCTCTGAGCTGGGAAAATCTCCCTGATCGCGACCACCCGACCAGCAGGAACGTAACACCGGAAAATACCGTCGGTCAATAACCCTTCACGCTTTGGGGCAATGTCGGATCATCACCACTAATTGTGAGAGGCGCATTCACGAATGAGGAGTGAGAATTGTTCGGTCGCTCGCGTACGCAATGGATCTCCGCCGGTCGGCGGGCGGCAGCTACCCTGCCTGCTGTGGCGATCTTCCTCGGCCGACCGTCGGAGTTTTCCGGACGTACCGTGCTCTGCTGGCTCGCCGTCGCCCCCGGGGCCGGGTGGGCGGTCGTCCGGCTGGCCGGGCTGGACCGGGGACCGTTGGTGCAGGCGCTGGCCTTCACGCCGTACGCGCTGCTCGGCAGCCTGGTCCCGCTGGTGCTCGCGGTCGCCCTCCGACGCCGCTGGCCGGCGGTGGTCGCGGCGGTGACCACGGCGGCGCTGCTCGCGGTGGTCGTGCCCCGCGCACTACCCTCGCCGCAGCCGACGGTCGACGGACCGGAGCTGCGCGTGCTCACCGCCAACCTGCTCGCCGGAGCCGCCGACCCACGGGCGGTCGTCGCGCTGGTCCGCGAGGCGCGGGTGGACGTGCTGGTGATGCAGGAGTTCACCCCGCAGGCGCAGGCCGACCTGGACCGACTGGGCCTGGCGGACCTGCTCCCCCACCGGCAGCTCAACGCGATGGACGGCACGCCGGGCTCCGGCCTCTACGCCCGCCACCCGATCGGCGACGGTGGTGTCCGCCAGCTCCGTGGCGGCTGGAGCTTCACCCAGGCGTACGCGACGGTGGCGGTGCCCGGGGCGCCTGCCGTCCGCGTCGAGTCGGTCCACCCGGCCGCCCCGTACGCGGTGGACCAGGTGCCCGGCTGGCGCGCCGACCTGGCGGCCCAACCCGCGGCCACCCCGGACGGGCCGCTGAGCGTCCTCGCCGGCGACTTCAACGCCACCCTCGACCACAGTCCGTTGCGCGCCCTGCTGCGCACCGGGTACGCCGACGCCGCCGCCTCGGTCGGCGCCGGGCTCACCGGCACCTGGGGACCGTACGACGGCGACCCGATCCCACCGGTCGTGATCGACCACGTGCTGGTCGACCGCCGGATCGCGGTACGCGCCGTGACGGTGCATCCGCTACCCGGCAGCGACCACCGGATGGTCCTCGCCGACCTCCACCTGCCCGCACCCGCTGCCGCGTGACGCGGACGCCGCCGGTGTAAGGAAGGGACCCTTTTAGTGCACCAGGCGATAGCAGGGGACCCCTGCTAACACCCCGGCCGCGCCCGCCGCGCGCGTGCGAGGGGTGCGGGCGGGAGCAGCCGGGTGCGGTGTTACACGCGGGCCCGGTCGAGGCCGTACGTCAGCGCGTCGACCAGGGCGTGCCAGCTCGCCTCGACCACGTTGGGGTGCACGCCGACGGTGGTCCAGCCACCGCCCCGGCCGTCGGCGGTCTCGACCAGCACCCGGGTGACCGCGCCGGTGCCGTGACTGCCCTCCAGGATGCGGACCTTGTAGTCGGCCAGCTCGAAGTCGCGCAGCTCCGGGTAGTGCCGTCCGAGGCCGACGCGCAGCGCCTCGTCGAGCGCGTTGACCGGGCCGTTGCCCTCCGCCGTGGCGATCACCCGCTCACCGCGTACCCGGATCTTGACAGTCGCCTCGGAGACCACCGCGCCGTCCTCGCGGTGCTCGACCAGCACCCGGTACGACTCCAGCGCGAACGGCCGCGCCGGTGCCGCGTCCGGCAGTTCGGAGCGGACCAGCAGCTCGAACGAGGCGTCGGCGGCCTCGAACGACCAGCCACCGGCCTCCAGTTCCTTGACCCGGTTGGTGACCCGGGACAGCGTCTCCGGATGGCCGGCCAGATCCAGCCCCAGCTCACGACTCTTGAGCTCGATGCTGGCCCGGCCGGCCATCTCGGTGACCAGGATCCGCATGTCGTTGCCCACCACCTCGGGTTCGACGTGGTTGTAGAGCAGCGGATCCACCTTGATCGCACTCGCGTGCAGCCCCGCCTTGTGAGCGAAGGCGGCGGCCCCGGCGTACGCCTGGTGGGTGTCGGGGGCGATGTTGGCGATCTCGGCGATGGCGTGGGAGACCCGCACCATCTGCTCCAGGCAGCCCTCCGGTAGGACCGGCAGCCCGAGCTTGAGCTGGAGGTTCGCCGCGACGGCGAAGATGTCGGCGTTGCCCGGCCGCTCGCCGTACCCGTTGGCGGTGCCCTGCACGTGCCGGACGCCCGCCTCCACGGCGGCGAGGGTGTTGGCGACCGCGCACCCGGTGTCGTTCTGCGCGTGCATGCCGAGCACCTCGGGTGCGACCCCGATCCGGTCGGTGAGGTCGGAGATGGCCGCGGTCACCCAGGAGGGCAGCATCCCGCCGTTGGTGTCGCAGAGCACGAACCGCTCCGCCCCGGCCGCCAGCGCCGTCTCCACCACCGTGGCGGTGTACGCCGGGTCGTGGCGGTAGCCGTCGTAGAAGTGCTCGCCGTCGACGAAGACCCGCCGCCCCTCGGCGACCAGGTGGGTCACCGTGTCGTGGATCATCGCCAGGTTCTCCTTGGCGGTGGTACGCAGCGCCCGCTCGACGTGCCGCAGGTCGGCCTTGGCCACCAGGGCGATCGCCGGGGTCTGCGCGTCGAGCAGGCCGCGCACCTGCGGGTCGTCGGCGGCGACCGAGCCGGCCCGGCGGGTGGCGCCGAAGGCGACCAGCACCGCGTGTTTCAGGTCGAGTTCGGTACGCGCCCGGCGGAAGAACTCGGTGTCCTTCGGCACCGCACCCGGCCATCCGCCCTCGATGAAGCCGACGCCGAACTCGTCGAGCAGCCGGGCCACCGCGAGCTTGTCGACCACCGAGTAGCTGACCCCCTCGCGCTGGGCACCGTCGCGCAGGGTGGTGTCGTAGACCTGGAACGTCATGGGGGGAGATCCCTTCGTACAGGCACCGGCCGACGCAACAAAAAGACCCCCCGCGGATGCGGGAGGTCTGCGCGCTCGGCGGAGGGAGAAGCCGGCGCGCTAGTTGCCAATAATGAGGGCGGTGCTGGTCACGGTGGGTACTCTGCCACTCTCGGACAGCCCGTGGGAGAAACAATCCACATGTCGGGACGGACATCGAGGTGGATTCCCCGCAACGGGTGTAGGAGACGTCGCCCCGGGTACGTGTCTCCGGGACAGCGAACCACTACCTCCGAGACGGCTGGTCACAGTCGGGGCAGGAGAGATCCCATGGACAGGCTCAACCCGGACAGCACGCACGCCACGCCCGACCCGGCGCTGCACGGCACCCCGTCCGACCCGACGCTGCGCGCGGTGTCGAGCGAGGACGTCACCATCCAGGGCGACCAGGGGACGGTGCCCGGCGGCGCCCCCGCCGGTGCCTTCGACCCGTGGAGCTACCGGGACGAGGCCGGGGTGGCCGGCGCCAACCTGGTCGGCTACAAGGTCGAGGCCACCGACGGGTCGATCGGCAAGATCGACAGCAACAGCGCCGAGGTCAACGCGAGCTACCTGGTCGTCGACACCGGGCCGTGGATCTTCGGCAAGAAGGTCATGCTGCCCGCCGGCACCGTCAACCACGTCGACCACGAGGAGCAGAAGGTCTACGTCGACCGCGAGAAGGACCAGATCAAGGCCGCTCCGGAGTACGACGAGACGGCCACCGACCCGGCGTACCGCGACAAGCTCGGCGGCTACTACAACGACACGTACGCCGCCACTCCGCCCGGCGCTCCCCGCTGACAACTCCCCCGCGTGGGCGTACGGCCCTGACGGCCGGTGGGCATCCGCCCGCCGGCCGTCTACCGTGACAGGGGTGGACGCCATCGAGGTCAACCGCAGGATCCCGTTCACCACCACGTTCAACTTCCGAGACGTCGGCGGTTATCGGGGACACGACGGTCGCACCGTACGCACCGGCCGGCTCTACCGCTCCGACTCGCTGCACCGCATCGACGACGGCGACCGGGACGCCTTCGCGGCGCTCGGTGTCCGCACCGTCATCGACCTGCGGCGGCCGCACGAGGTCGAACGCGACGGCCGGGTCCCCGACTTCGACGGGTTGACCTACCGCAACATCCATCCCGAGCACGCGGAGTGGGCCGGGCTGGACGAGTCCCACACCGACCTGGCCCGCTACCTCGCCGACCGGTACGCCGACCTGGCCCGTACCGGCACCGCCGGGCTGGCCGAGGCGATCGGGCTGATCGCCGACGCGGCGAACAGCCCGGTGGTGGTGCACTGCGTGGCCGGCAAGGACCGCACCGGGATCGTCTGCGGGCTGACCCTCGCCGTGCTCGGCGTCGACGACGAGGAGATCGCGTCGGACTACGCGCTGAGCACCGAGGCCTCGCAACGGTTCAGCGCGTGGGTCGCCGCCACCCTGCCCGACGCCGCGCCGCTGCCGGCGCCGTTCCTGTCCTCGCCGTCCGAGGCGATGCTGCTCTTCCTCACCGAGATCCGCGCGGGCCACGGCTCGGTCGAGGACTACCTGCGGCACGCCGGGGTCACCGACGAGCAGCTCACCGCCCTGCGCACCCACCTGCTCGCCTAGCCTGCCGCGCACCTCGACGACACGCTCACCCTGTCGAGGACGCGCCCTCGCCGTGCGGAGGACGTCGCGCCGTCGGGATGTTAGGAAGGGTCCCCTGCTATGCCGTAGGCGTTAGCAGGGGACCCTTCCTTGCATCTCAGAGCACGCGGTGGACCCAGCCGGACGGGTCGGCGCCCTTGCCTCGCTGGATGTCGACGAGCTGCTGACGCAGGCCCATCGTCACCGTGCCCGGCTCGCCGCCACCGACGGCGAACTCCCCCTCGGGGAAGCGCACCACGCCGATCGGCGTGATCACCGCAGCCGTACCGCAGGCGAAGACCTCGCGCAGTCGGCCGCTGGCGGCGTCGGCCCGCCACTCGTCGAAGGTCACCGGACGCTCCTCGACCCGGTGTCCGGCCGCCTCGGCCAGCATGATCACCGATTCCCGGGTGATGCCGGGCAGGATGGTGCCGGTCAGCGGCGGGGTGGCGATCGAGCCGTCGTCGTAGACGAAGAAGACGTTCATGCCGCCCAACTCGTCGACGTACTTGCGCTCCACCGCGTCCAGGAAGACCACCTGGTCACAGCCGTGCTCGATGGCCTGCGCCTGGGCGGCCAGCGAGGCGGCGTAGTTGCCGCCGCACTTGGCCGCGCCGGTGCCACCGGGCCCGGCCCGGGTGTAGTCGGGCGAGACCCAGACCGTCACCGGCTTGACCCCACCGGAGAAGTACGCCCCCACCGGCGAGGCGATCACCGAGTAGAGGTACTCGTTGGCGGGCCGCACACCGAGGAAGACCTCGCTGGCGAACATGAACGGCCGCAGATAGAGGCTGCCGTCCTCGCCCTCCGGAATCCACTCGCGGTCGATCTCGATCAGCCGGTGCAGCGAGTCGACGAAGGTCTCCTCGGGCAGCGTCGGCATCGCCATCCGGGTGGCCGAGACGTTGAACCGGGCCGCGTTGGCGTACGGGCGGAACATGGTGACCCCGCCGTCCGTGGCGCGGTACGCCTTCATCCCCTCGAAGATCTCCTGCGCGTAGTGCAGCACCGCGCTGGCGGGATCCATCGGGATCGGCCCGCGCGCCTCGACCCGGGCGTCGTACCAGCCCTTGCCCTCGGCATAACGGACAGTGATCATGTGATCGGTGAACACCCGACCGAATCCCGGGTTGGCCAGCAGCGCGGCCCGATCGGCGGCGGATACCGGCGCGGGATTCGGACGGATCTCGAAGTCGAGCTTGTCACCACCGCTCATTGCGCTGACCTCCCTGGGGGGACGACGACATGCGCCGACCGCATGCCGGAAACTTTTGTGCCAGAAACTTACCCCGAACGGTCGTTCAGCGGGTAGGTCGACCGGCGGGTAGCAAGCC
This sequence comes from Verrucosispora sp. SN26_14.1, assembly GCF_004307965.1. Taxonomy (NCBI): domain Bacteria; kingdom Bacillati; phylum Actinomycetota; class Actinomycetes; order Micromonosporales; family Micromonosporaceae; genus Micromonospora; species Verrucosispora sp. SN26_14.1. The sequence goes on from NZ_SISL01000107.1 coordinate 13,663, forward strand.
GACAACCGGTACGGAGCCCACGGAACGTGCGTGATCGAGGCAGGGCGGAGCCGAGGTCCGGGGGATCGCCCGGAGCACACGACGAACCCTCGTCACCGGGGTCACCGGCGAGGGCGTGGCAGCCTCAGGCGGTTACCTGCGCGGCGATCCGGTCGCCCACCTCTGCCGTGCGCAGGGCTACGTCCGGGCCACGGGCGGCCAGCTCCGCGCTGACCGCGGCGGTGATCCGGGCGGCGGCGTCGGCGTGCCCGAGCTGGTCGAGCAGCAGGGCAGCGGAGAGTACGGCGGCGACCGGGTCGGCCACGCCACGGCCGGCGATGTCCGGCGCGGAGCCGTGCACCGGCTCGAACATCGACGGGAATGTCCCGTCCGGGTTGATGCTGCCGCTGGCGGCCAGGCCGATCCCGCCGGTGACCGCGGCGGCGATGTCGGTGAGGATGTCGCCGAAGAGGTTGTCGGTGACCACCACGTCGTACCGCTGGGGCTGGGTGACCAGGAACATGGCGGCGGCGTCGACGTGCTGGTACTCGGTGGTGACGTCCGGGTGCTCGGCGGCCACCGCCTCGAAGGTGCGGGCCCACAACGAGCCGGCGTGGGTGAGCACGTTGGTCTTGTGCACCAGGGTCACCTTGCGCCGCTCGCGCCGACGGGCGCGGGCGAAGGCGTCCCGGACCACCCGTTCCACCCCGTGCCGGGTGTTCAGGCTCTCCTCGGTGGCGATCTCCGCCGGGGTGCCCCGGTGCAGCGCGCCGCCGGCACCGGCGTAGAGACCCTCGGTGCCCTCACGGACGACCACCAGGTCCACCTCGCCGGACTTGACGGTGGCCAGCGGGCTGGCCACGCCCGGCCAGAGGCGCGACGGGCGGAGGTTGACGTACTGGTCGAAGGCGAACCGCAGCTTGAGCAGCAGGCCCCGCTCCAACACGCCGGGCGGGACGGTCGGGTCGCCGACCGCGCCGAGCAGGATCGCGTCGTGCTCGGCCAGCTCGGCCAGCACCGAGTCGGGCAGCACCTCGCCGGTGCGGTGGTAACGTGCCGCGCCGAGGTCGTACTCGGTCGCCTCGACTCCGGGGAGTACCGCGTCGATGACCTTGCGGGCCTCCGCGACCACCTCGGGTCCGATCCCGTCCCCGGCCACCACCGCGATCCGTGCCACCGTCAGCTCCTTCGCTCGTATCGGCTCGACGGTACGCTGCCGTCCCGCCTCCCGGTACGAGTGTTCCATTCTTCGGGAAATCGCTGACGCACAGCAGCTTCCCAGGAGGCATTCATGGGGCCGTCATGTCCGCTGCCTACGGTGATCTCCAACGGGCCACCGAGCCCGGACGGTCGGCGTAACGGCGCGGCGACCGTCGAGGAGGGGGCGGACACGATGTGGACCGACGAGCAGCCACGGACCCGCTGGATCGACCCGGCGGTCTTCCGCTACCGCCGGCCCGACCTGCGACTGGGCACCCGTGACCCGAAGCCGGACCGCACCGGCACGGTGACCGGTGACCGGATCGCCGTCACACACACGGTCCGCACCTCGACCGCGCAGTACCGCCTGATGCTGAACGCGCCGGAGTGGCTGGGCCGCCGGGGAGTCGGCGAGGCGCTGCGGGACGCGGTCGCCGAACTGCGGGCCATCGACCTGACCTACGGCCCGAACCGGCCGGGGAGCCTGGTGTCCCGGCTGCGTCGGGGCGAGATCAGCGCCGAGTCGTACCCGCCGCTGGCGGAGCTGGTCGACCGCTGCGCCGCCATGCGGGCGGCGACGGACGGCTGGTTCGACGCCTGGGCGGTGCCCGGCGGATTCGACCCGGGCGGCCTGCTC
>NZ_SISL01000108.1:0-15446 GCF_004307965.1 Verrucosispora sp. SN26_14.1
CCGGTCGACGGTGCCGCGTCGCCCGCCGAGGCAGACGCCACGCCGGCCGAGGCTGAGGGCGGCACCCGTGCCCTCTCCGGCGCGGACCGCTGACAGCCCGCCCGTCGTCCCCGGCCGCACGCCCCGACCGTAAGGAAGGGACCCTTCCTATGCACGAGGCGTTAGTACGGGGCCCTTCCTTACCACCGGATCGCCGAGGGTCTGCCCGCGCCGGGTCGGCCCGACGCCGGTGACTCAGTCGGCGGCGGTACGCGTAGCCTGCGAGATCAGCTCCCACGCCTGGTCCACGTGGACCTCGGTGGTCTGCGGCGCACCGACGGCCAGCCGCAGCGTGTACCGGCCGGCGACCCGGGTGTGCGTCAGATGGACGCGACCGGTGGCGTTCACCGCCGCCAGCAGCCGCTCGTTCGGCTCGTCGTCGCCCCGCAGCCGGAAACAGACCAGCGCGTACGGGTGCCCGGTGACCAGTTCGAAGCGGTCGTCGGCGCGTACCCGGTCGGCGAAGCGGGCGGCCAGGGTGACCCCGCTGCGGATGTGCGCGCGCAGCCCCTCGACGCCGTACCAGCGCAGCACGAACCAGAGCTTGAGCGCGCGGAAGCGCCGACCGAGCGGCACCTGCCAGTCCCGGTAGTCGATCACCGCACCGGACTCGGTGGCCGCGTTGCGCAGGTACTCGGGCAGCACGGTCAGCGCCTCGACCAGCTCACCGGCGTCGGCCACCCAGAACGCGTCACAGTCGAAGCCGGTCAGCAGCCACTTGTGCGGATCGAAGCAGTAGGAGTCGGCGTACTCCAGTCCGTCGTGGCCGGACCGCAGCTCGGGGCAGACCGCCGCCGAGCCCGCGTACGCGGCGTCGACGTGCAGGAAGACGCCGTGCTCGGCGCAGACCGGCCCGATCTGCGGCAGCGGGTCCACGGCGGTGGTGGAGGTGGTGCCGACGGTCGCCACCACCAGGGCGGGGACCACCCCGGCGGCGATGTCCGCCTCGATCGCGGCCCGCAGCGCCGTCGCCGACATGGCCCGGGTCTCCGGGTCCACCTCGATCAGCCGTACGCCCTCGGCGCCGAGCCCGGCGATCCGGGCGGCCTTCTCCACGGAGGAGTGGCCCTCGGTGGAGGTGTAGACCCGGTACCGTCGGTCCACGCCGACCTGTCGCCAGCGTCCCCGCGCGGCCCGGTGCAGCGCCACCAGGGTGGCGACCAGCGTGGCGGAGGAGGCGGAGTCCTGGATGACCCCACCGCCGGGGCCGCTGGAACGGAACTTGCGCGGCAGCTCCATCAGGTCGGCCAGCCAGTCGAGCAGCACCGTCTCCATCTCGGTGCAGGCCGGGCCGGTGGCCCAGAGCATCCCCTGCACGCCGAGCCCGGCGCTGACCATGTCGCCCAGCACGCTGGGTCCGCTGGTGTTGGCCGGGAAGTAGCCGAAGAAGCCGGGATGCTGCCAGTGGGTGAGCCCGGGTGTCACCAGCGAGTCCAGGTCGGCGAGGAGCGCCTCGATGGGTTCACCGTGCGTCGGCGGCCCGGCCGGTAATCGGGCGGCGACGGTGCCGGGTGGATCCGGCGAGGTGACCGGACGCTTGTCGAGGGTGGCCCAGTAGTCGGCGATCCAGTCGACGACCGCGTACCCGGCCTGGCGGAACTCGTCCGGTGTCATGTGCGCTGGCATGCCGGAAGTCGATCAAGAAGTGGGCGCGGTGGCAAGCATACGGCGTGATTGTGCCGAGAAAGCGCTTGCCATAGCATCACAGCTGCGCGGGGCCGCGTAGACCGACATCGATGCGTCGGGATCTCTGCCTTCCAGCGCGGGACGTCACCGTCGGACAGGGCACGCCGTCGGACAGGCGGGAACCGCGCGTGACCTCCTCCGGAGGGACGACCATGCCTCGCACCACCCGCCGAACCGCGCTGCTGGCCACGGCCACCGCCACCATCCTCGCGGCCGGAGGGCTGACCACCCTCACCGCGTCGGCCGCCGCCGCCGGCTGCCGCGTCGACTACCGGGTCACCAACCAGTGGTCCGGCGGCTTCGGCGCCGACGTCACCGTGACCAACCTCGGTGATCCGCTCACCGGCTGGACCGTCACCTGGACCTGGCCCGCCGGTCAACAGGTCAGTCAGGCCTGGAACGCCACCGTCAGCCAGTCCGGCACCCAGGTCACCGCCCGCAACGTGGATTACAACGCCACACTCGGCACCAACGCCAGCACCGCCTTCGGCTTCAACGGCTCCTGGTCCGGCACCAACCCCGCACCGACCGTCTTCGCCGTCAACGGCACCACCTGCACCGGCACGACCCCACCGACCACCACGCTGCCGCCCGTCACACCCACCCCGACCACGCCGCCGCCGACCACACCACCGCCCACCACCCCGCCGGCCGGCGCGATGCAGGCGGAGAACATCGACCGGGGGCTGGTCAGCGTCCGCGCCGGCACCGGCAACCTGGTCTCCTGGCGCCTGCTGGGCACCGAGACCTCCGGGGTGGCGTTCCACCTCTACCGGGGCGGCACCCGGGTCACCGCCAGCCCGCTCACCGGCGCCACCAACTACCTGGACAACGGCGCCGCCGCCGGAAGCGCGTACACCGTGCGGGCCGTCGTCGACGGCGTCGAACAAGCCGCCTCGGCGCCCGCGCTCCAGTTCCCCGCCGGCTACCTGGACGTGCCGTTGCAGATCCCGCCGGGCGGCACCACTCCCAGCGGCGAGGCCTACACCTACGCCGCCAACGACGCAAGCGTCGGCGACCTCGACGGCGACGGCCGCTACGAGTTCGTCGTCAAGTGGGACCCCTCCAACGCCAAGGACAACGCCCAGTCCGGCTACACCGGCAACGTCTACGTCGACGCGTACACCCTGACCGGCACCCGCCTGTGGCGCATCGACCTGGGCCGCAACATCCGGGCCGGCGCCCACTACACCCAGTTCCAGGTGTACGACTACGACGGCGACGGCGACGCCGAGGTCGCCATGAAGACCGCCGACGGCACCCGCTCCGGCACCGGCCAGGTCATCGGCAACGCCGGCGCCGACCACCGCAACTCCAGCGGGTACGTGCTCGCCGGCTCCGAGTACCTGACCATGTTCGACGGCCGCACCGGCACCGCCCTCTCCACCGTGGCCTACGACCCGCCGCGCGGCACCGTCTCCTCCTGGGGCGACAACTACGGCAACCGGGTGGACCGGTTCCTCGCCGCCACCGCCTACCTCGACGGACAACGCCCCTCGCTGATCATGGCCCGGGGCTACTACACCCGCGCGGTGATCGCCGCCTGGGACTTCCGCAACGGCAGCCTGACCAAACGCTGGACCTTCGACTCCGACGCCTCCGGCAACGGCGCCGCCGCCGGCCAGGGCAACCACAACCTCTCCGTGGCCGACGTCGACGGCGACGGCCGACAGGAGATCGTCTACGGCGCCGCCACCATCGACGACAACGGCCGCCTGCTGCACTCCACCGGCACCGGCCACGGCGACGCCATGCACGTCGGCGACCTCGACCCGGCCCGCCCCGGCCTGGAGGTCTTCAAGGTCAACGAGAGCGGCAGCCAGCCCAGCTCCTACCTCGCCGACGCCCGCACCGGACAACGCATCTGGTCCACCCCGGCCGCCGGCGACAACGGCCGGGGCGTCGCCGGCGACATCTGGGCCGGCAGCCCCGGGGCCGAGTCCTGGTCGTCCGCCGTCAGCGGCCTGACCAACACCCGAGGCCAGAACGTCGGCCGCAAACCGTCCTCCACCAACTTCCTGATCTGGTGGGACGGCGACCCGGTACGCGAACTGCTCGACGCCACCCGCATCGACAAGTACGGCCCCGACGGCGACACCCGCCTGCTCACCGGCAGCAACGTGGCCTCGAACAACGGCACCAAGTCCACGCCCGCGCTCTCCGCCGACATCCTCGGCGACTGGCGGGAGGAGGTCGTCTGGCGGACCAGCGACAACCGGGCCCTGCGCGTCTACAGCACACCCACGCAGACCGGCATCCGCCTGCCCACCCTCATGCACGACCTGCAGTACCGGGTCGCCGTCGCCTGGCAGAACACCGCCTACAACCAGCCGCCGCACCCGAGCTTCTTTCTCGGCGACGGCATGAGCACCCCGCCGGCACCCCGCATCTACCTGCGGTGACGTCGAAGGTGAGACAGTACTAGGCAGAGAAACGGACAGGCACCGGGCCGCGATCGCGGAATCCGCACAACCGCAGCCCGGTGCCCCACACCGCGGCACCCCCGACCCGTCCCGACCGGGGAGTGCCGTACCACCACCGGTAATAAAGTTAGGCGGGCTCCGCGTCGCGAGGGTGACGCTGTCGTGAAGATCGTGTTTCGTGCCCACCGAACCGCTGTGACCTGGGTTACTGCCTCAGCGCCGCAAGCCCCCGGCCACCTCGGTCGCGATCAGCTCGAACGACCGCACCCGGTCGACCACGTCGTACACCATCGCGGTCAGCATCAACTCGTCCGCACCGGTACGCGCCAGCAACTCACCCAACTGCCGTCGCACCGTCTCCGGCGACCCGGTCGCCTGACCCTCCCGGCGCTGCACCAAGAACTCCCGCTCCAGGTCCGTGTACGGATACGCCGCCGCCTCCTCCGGCGTGGCGAGCGGCTCCGGCCGCCCCGACCGCAACCGCAGGAACGACAACCCCGCCGGCCCGGACAGCCACTCGGCACGCTCGTCGGTCTCCGCGCAGACCGCGTTCACCGCCACCATCGCGTACGGCCGCTCCAACCACTGCGACGGGCGGAAACTCTGCCGGTACAACGCCAACGCGGGCAGCGTGTTCTGCGCGCTGAAGTGATGCGCGAACGAGAACGGCAACCCCAGCGCACCCGCCAACCGGGCACTGAACCCGCTGGACCCGAGCAACCACACCGCCGGCCGCTGCCCCCGACCCGGGGTGGCCGTGATCGGCCCCGACCCGTCCTCGCTGAAGTACTCCATCAGGTCGGCCAGCTCCCGGGGGAAACCCTCCGCCGACAACCCCTCCATCGTCCGGCGCAACGCCAACGCGGTCACCTGGTCGGTGCCCGGCGCGCGACCGATACCCAGGTCGATACGGCCCGGATGCAACGCCTCCAGCGTGCCGAACTGCTCCGCGACCACCAACGGCGCGTGGTTCGGCAACATCACCCCGCCCGACCCGAGACGGATGTTCTCGGTGTGCGCGGCCAGGTGCGCGAGCAGCACCGCCGGCGCCGACGACGCGATGGCCGGCATGTTGTGGTGCTCGGCCACCCAGAATCGGCGGTAGCCCCACTCGTCGGTGCGCCGGGCCAACTCGGTGGTGTGCCGCAACGCCTCGGTCGCGGAGCCGCCGGCCGCGACAGGGGCCAGGTCAAGGACAGACAACGGTACGTCGATCACACGGCTGCCCAACCCGGCGGATGCCACATTTGTTCCCCACCGGCGGCCGACGTGAATCAGCCCATCCCGCGCGCCTGCTCGAAGATCAGGCTGGTCTGGCTGTGCTGCACGGCCGGATCCACGGCCAGGTAGTCGAGGACGAAGTCCCGCAGCGCCTCCGCCGACGCCGCCCGCACGTGCAACACGTAGTCCTCCGCCCCGGCCACGTGGAACACCGACACCACCCCCGGCAACCGGACCGAACGCGTCCGGAACGCGTCCACCGCCGCCCGCGCGTGCTCGGTCAACCGCACCGACACCAGCGCCTGCAACGGCAACCCCACCGCCGCCGGGTCCACCTCGGCGTGGAAACCCCGGATCGCCCCGCACTCCCGCAACGCCCGGGTCCGCGCCAGACACGTCGACGGCGCCACCCCCACCCGCTCGGCCAGCGCGTTGTTCGGCAACCGACCGTCGGCGGCCAGCTCGGTCAGGATCGCGCGATCGGTGTCGTCCAGGGCCGCGAACGGCCGCACATCGTTCGGAACGAGGGGCATGAAGCCATCCTCCACCGAACATCCTCACTGTGGATAGGGTTAACAGCGAATGATCTTCGGAAGTATTGCCCTCCCGGCGCGAGATGTTCGATCCTTGCCGCCATGACGACCGTGGACACCCGTGCCGTGCACGCCGGCCGCGACGACCTCGCCGCGCTGGGCGTCCACGTGCCCCCGATCGACCTCTCCACCACCAACCCGCTGCCCTCGGTCCACGACGGCGGCGACGCGTACGAACTCCTCGCCACCGGCGGCACCCCGCCACCCGGCACCAGCGCCGTCTACCAGCGGCTCTGGAACCCCACCGTGGCCCGTTTCGAGACCGCCCTCGCCGAACTCGAAGGCACCACCGACTCCGTCGCCTTCGCCAGCGGCATGGCCGCACTCACCGCCGCACTGCTCGCCGCCACCCGCGACGGGAAACGACACCTGGTCGCCGTCCGCCCGCTCTACGGCGGCACCGACCACGTGCTCGCCACCGGCCTGCTCGGCACCGACGTCACCTGGGCCCGCCCCGACGAGGTCGCCGCCGCCGTACGCCCCGACACCGCCCTGGTCGTCGCCGAGACCCCCGCCAACCCCACCCTCGACCTCGTCGACATCCGCACCCTCGCCGACGCCGCCGGCGACGTGCCGCTGCTGATCGACAACACCGTCGCCACCCCGGTCCTCCAACAACCCGCCCGCCACGGCGCCGCGCTCGTCCTGCACAGCGCCACCAAGAGCATCGGCGGACACGGCGACGTCCTCGCCGGAGTCGTCGCCTGCGACCCCCGGTGGGCCGCCCGGCTGCGCCAGGTCCGCGCGCTCACCGGCGCGGTCCTGCACCCGCTCGGCGCGTACCTGCTGCACCGGGGCCTGCAGACACTGCCGCTGCGGGTCCGCGCCCAACAGGCCGGCGCGGAGAAAATCGTCGCCTGGCTCGCCGACCACCCCGCCGTCGAGCGCGTGCACCACCCCGGAATCGACGACCCCGCCGGGCTCATCGGCCGCCAACTCGCCGGCCCCGGCAGCCTGCTCGCCTTCCGGGTACGCGGCGGCGCACCCGCCGCGGCGGCGGTCGCCGGCGCCTGCCGGCTGATCACCCACGCGGTCTCGCTCGGCGGCGTCGACACCCTGATCCAGCACCCCACGTCGCTGACCCACCGCCCGGTCGACGGGGACGCGAAACCCGACGGCGGCCTGCTGCGGCTCTCGGTCGGTCTGGAGGACCCCGAGGACCTGCGCGTCGACCTGGCCCAGGCACTCGCCGTCGCCTGACCCGTCGGGGCGCGGTCAGGACTTCGGCCCGACGTGGCGGTCCAGCACGGCGACCGCCTCCCGGCGCGCGACGGAGAGACTGTTGTGGCGGTTCATCCGCCAGGCCACCCCGAGCAGGTCCAGCGCCCACTGGCACAACCCCATGATGTCGGCCGACTCGTTGACGAACATGTAGCGCGGATAGACGTACGTCCGGCCCCGCACCGTGACCCGGTTGGCGCAGCGGGTCCCGTCGGAGTGGAAGAGGCCACGGACAAAGTGGCCCGCGTGTTCATTCAGGATCTCCCACTGCCAGGAGGTGAGGACGATCGGGCGCTGATGCTTCTTGCCCGGCCCGTGTTGTGGGAGAAGGCACGGCCAGTGGTTGCCGGTGCTCTGTATCGCGACACAGCCCTGCTTCTTGACGCGCTGGACCTTGTTGGCTAGCACCGCCCGCATAGCCGTGTCGCAGGCCTCGATCAGGTCCGGCCAGGCGTCGGCGCAGTAGATTCGCAGCACCGGTACCCGGTCGGTCGTGACGAGGTGTCCGTCGCCGAGATAGAGGCCGAGCAGATAGGCGTAGGACGCAGGGGCCGCCGGCCCGTCCTGGTCGGGGCGGCACCGGAAGCAACGGTCGGCACTGCTGACCATCGTCGGCTCCGAGCGGTCGACGCACCAGTGCCATACGGTGGTGTAGGGGAGTGAGAGGGCGCGCGCCGCCGAGCGGATGTTGTGGCCCTGGGCGAGAAGGTCGCGGACACGTGCCCGCATCTCAGGAGGATGCACGACGACATCATCGAACGCATGTATGACAAAAGTGCCGGGAGCGGGATTCGAACCCGCAAGCCCTTTCGGGCAGAAGTGTTTGAGACTTCCGTGTATGCCGTTCCACCATCCCGGCGGGTGGGGCTTACTGTACCCGACTACGCTCGTGCGGGAGCATGGGTGGTAGCCGTGCAAAAAACGATCGTGGGAGTGGCTCGTGGCCGAGACGCAGACGGATGCCGCGCGCAGGCGGGTACTGATCGCCGAGGACGAGGCGCTGATCCGACTGGACCTGGCCGAGATGTTGGCCGAGGAAGGCTACGAGGTGGTCGGGGAGGCCGGTGACGGCGAGACCGCCGTACGCCTGGCCGAGGAGCTGAAGCCCGATCTGGTCATTCTCGACATCAAGATGCCGATCATGGACGGACTGGCCGCCGCCGAGCGGATCGCGGGCGCCCGGATCGCCCCGGTGATCATCCTGACCGCGTTCAGCCAGCGTGACCTGGTCGAGCGCGCCCGGGCGGCCGGCGCGATGGCGTACCTGGTCAAGCCGTTCCAGAAGTCCGACCTGGTGCCGGCGGTGGAGATCGCCCTCTCCCGTTACTCGGAGATCGCCGCGCTGGAGGCCGAGGTCGCCGGGCTCAACGACCGGCTGGAGGTTCGCAAGACCGTCGAGCGGGCCAAGGGCGCGTTGATGACCACCTACAACATGACCGAGCCGCAGGCGTTCAAGTGGATCCAGCGCACGGCGATGGACCACCGGATGACCATGAAGGAGGTCTCCGAGCGGATCCTCGCCGAGACCGCCGGTGGTGGCGAGGTCACCCGACCGGCTCCCTGACCGCCCGCCGTCACGGGGCAGTCGCGGGGTCCGGCGGCCGTTAGCATCTGGCGACATGGGTGCCCGGCGTTCCACGCTGACGCGGCGATCCGGGGCGCGTCGGGTGGGCGTGTTCCGTGTTCGGCGGTTGTTCCTGGTGGTGTGTGGCCTGCTGGCGGTGACGCTGGCGGGGTGTCCGACGCCGCAGCGGGACGACGCCGGCCCGGGGCCGGCGCGGCTGTCCTGGGAACGGGTGGAGGTGCCGAACCCGTCGGAGTCGGGCCGGGTCCTGGTGCGGGACCTGGCGGTGTGTTCCGGTCACTGGTATGCGGCCGGGGCGGTGGCGGATCCGGCGGGTGCGACCCGTCCGGCGGTCTGGTCCAGTCTGAACGGTGCGACGTGGACGCCGGTGCCGGTGATCGCGGATTCGTTCTACGGGCGGCAGAGCGTGCTGTTCTCGGTCGGCTGTCGGGACGGCGCGGTCGCCGCGGTCGGCGGCAAGGTCGGCGGTGCGCACGGCAATCCCCGGGTGAGCACCTGGTGGCAGCGTCGGGACGGCACGCTGGTCGAGGTGGCGGCGTCGTTCGAGCTGTACGGCGGCCCGAAGGCGGTCACCGTGTCCCGGCTGACCGGCGGCCCGGACGGGTGGTTGATCGTCGGGAACCGGGCCAGCGGGGCGGCGGCGTGGGTGTCGCCGGACGCGGCGGAGTTCGCGATCGTCGAGGGCGCCCCGGAGCTGGCCAGTGACGGCCAGGGCGTGACCTGGGCGTTCGACGCGGTGGCCGGGCCGTCCGGCTGGTTGGCGGTGGGTGGGCTGCTGGCGCCGGGGCGGATCGACCGGGATCCGGCGGCGTGGACCTCCTCGGACGGGCGTACCTGGCGACGGACGGTCCTGCCGGGCGGCCAGGAGTACGAGGAGATGCAGCGGGTGGTCCTGGTGGACGGGGTGCCGCTGGGAGTGGGGCTGCGCGGGCGGGCGTTCGGCGCGTGGCGTCAGGACGCGGCCGGGTGGACGGCGGCGGGCGGGTTCGGCCAGGTGGACGGCGGGGTGCCGTCGGTCGGTGGGGTGGCGGTGTCCGCCGGGCAGGTGCTGGCGGTGGTCTCCGACGGCGAGCGGTACGGCGGTTGGCTCTCCGGTGACCGGGGCGACAGGTGGCGGTCGGTGGAGTTGCCGGTGGCGGCGCCGGTCGGGGCGGCGCGGGCGGTGGCCCTGTCGGCCGAGGGTGGGCGGTGGTGGTTGGCGGTCGACGACGGGGCGCAGACCTCGGTGTGGGTGGGGCGGCTCGACCCGCCTTCGGAGTGAGGCGGCCGTTACTCTCGGTGGTTTTCGGAGCGGAAACCTGATCTTCACGTGGGCGCCCTACGGCATGTCTGTCCGGGTGTGTCGGCGGTGTTCCGGGGTGTTCCAACTGGCGGACAGGTATCGGCTAACGACCGGTCAGCGGATTGACCTGTTACGGGAGTGGCAGGGTTGACGGCTCTCTTCGTAACGGTTTCGCAGACCCCGCTCCGACCTCTTCCTTGGCCGAATGAGTGTGGGTACGCTCCGCCAGCACGAGCCGTAATGCAGGGGGCGTCCCTGCCCGGTGTGCGGTGGACGGGCCACACCTTGTCGCCGCCCCGCCGGGTCCCGGTGCCCACCTGCTTCTGGAGGAGGTCAGGAAGCCGTGAGGCGAAGCTATTCAAGGGCGCTGGGTACTGCCGCGCTCGCCGCGGTGCTGGTCGCCGCCGCCGGGTGTCAGGACGCCGGTGGTAGCGGCGACAACACCGCGTCCGGTGACTGCGGTGGCAAGATCGCCATCTTCGGTGCGTTCACCGGTGACAACGCGGGTCTGGTGCTGCCGTCGCTGAACGCCGCGAAGCTCGCGATCAAGCAGCACAACGAGGCGAACGCCGACTGCAAGGTCGAGATGGTCGAGTTCGACACCCAGGGTGACCCGGCGCAGGCCACTCCGGTCGCGAACCAGGTCGCGGGTGACACCTCGTTCCTCGGTGTCATCGGTGGTCACTTCTCCGGTGAGTCGGACGCCACCATGCCGGTCTACGAGGCCGCCGGTCTCGTGATGGTCGCCCCGTCGGCGACCCGGACCGACCTGACCCAGAAGGGCAACAAGTCCTTCTACCGGGTGGTCGGCAACGACGGCACCCAGGCGGGCGCCGTGGCGACCTACCTCAAGGGCGAGAACGCGCAGCGCGTCTTCCTGATCGACGACGCCAGCGCCTACGGTGCCGGTATCACCGCCGAGCTGACCAAGAACCTGGGCGCCACGGTCGCGGCGAGCGACAAGATCCAGGAGCGGCAGTCGCAGTTCGAGGCGACGATCTCCAAGATCAAGGCGGCGAACGCCGACTTCGTCTTCTACGGTGGCTACACCCGTGAGGCCGCGCCGCTGGTCCGCCAGATGCGTGCCGCCGGTGTGCAGGCGAAGTTCATCGGTCCGGACGGTCTCTACGACCCGGCCTTCCCGGCCGGTGCGTCCGGTGGCGCCGACGGCTCCATCATCACCTGCCCGTGCCTCCCGCCGGACAAGGCCGGTGGCACCTTCACCGCCGACTACCAGGCCGAGTACGGCCAGCTGCCGGGTTCGTACGGTGCTGAGGGCTTCGACGCCGCGCAGATCTTCATCGACGCCTTCAAGGACGGCAAGAAGTCCCGTGCCGAGATCCTGGAGTTCGTGAAGAACTACGACAAGCAGGGCGTGTCGAAGTACATCAAGTTCGACGCCAACGGCGACGTGGACCCGTCGAGGGTCGTCATCTGGGCGTACCAGATCAAGGGCACGGAGATCTCTCCGCTGCAGGAGCTCAAGCTCAGCTGACGAACAGTATCGGGGTGCGGCCGGGGTGATCCCCCGGCCGCACTCGATGCAAGGAGACCTGGTGAATTTCGCGGACCTCTTCAGCCACATCGGTCAGCACACCGTCGACGGGTTGTCCAAGGGGGCGATCTATGCCCTGATCGCTCTCGGCTACACCCTGGTGTACGGCGTCCTGCGCCTGATCAACTTTGCTCACTCCGAGGTCTTCATGGTCGGTACCTTCGCGGTGCTCGGCCTCTGGACCGCACTCGGGGTGGAGAACAACCCGCCGCTCGGCCAGGCGGTGCTCTTCCTGGTACTCGGCCTGATAGTCGCGGCGATAGCCTCCGGCGGTACGGCTCTGGCGATCGAACGGGTCGCGTACCGACCGTTGCGGCGCAAGAACGCGCCGCCCCTCATCTTCCTGATCACCGCGATCGGTCTGTCGTTGGTACTGGTGGAGGTCTTCGGCCTGGTGCTGCCGAAGCTGCTGGGCGACCTGGTGCCGTCCATGTTCGGCCGGGGCCGGATCATCCTCGGCATGCCGACGATCATCGAGCAGAAGACGCTCTTCACGATCGGCAACACGGAGATCAACAATGTTCAGTTGATCGTGATCGTGTCCGCCGTGGCGATGATGGCGGTGCTCGACTGGTTCATCAACCGCACCCGGTACGGCCGGGGTGTGCGGGCGGTGGCGCAGAACCCGGAGACGGCGGCCCTGATGGGCGTCAACCAGGAGCGCGTGATCATGCTGATCTTCGTGCTCGGTGGCATCATGGCGGGCGCGGCGGCGCTGTTGTGGGGCATGCGTTTCGGCTTCACGCAGAACAGCATCGGTTTCGTGCTCGGCCTCAAGGCGTTCACCGCAGCCGTTCTCGGCGGCATCGGTAACCTACGCGGCGCGTTACTGGGTGGGCTGTTCCTCGGCATCGTCGAGGTCTACGGCGCCACCATCTTCGCGTCCAACTGGGAGGACGTCATCGCCTTCGTGGTGCTGGTCATCGTGCTGATGTTCCGCCCGACCGGCATTCTGGGCGAGTCGCTGGGGAGGGCCCGAGCATGATCGACAAGATTCGTGACCTGGACCGTAAGCGCACCAACGCCCTGCACTCGGTCGGCGACCGGTGGCGGGCGTTGCCGAAGTGGCAGCGGGCGCTGTCCTTCGTGGCCTTCGTGATCTTCCTCTACTACCTGCCGCTGCTCGGCATTCCCGGCCTGACCTGGCTGCGGACCGACTCGATCTCGGGTGGTAGCAACTGGGCCGGTGTGCTCTTCACCTGCGCCGTCTACGTGCTGGTGGCGATCGGTCTCAACGTCGTGATCGGCCTGGCCGGTCTGCTGGACCTGGGGTACATCGGCTTCTTCGCCATCGGCGCGTACGCGGTGGCCCTGTTCGGCTCGGTGAACTCGCCGGTCGTGAAGTGGATCCAGGCGGAGTTCAACCTTCCGACGACCTGGGCGGTGGCCTGGGCGATCTGTGTGTTCATCGCGTTGGTGATGTCGCTGATCTCCGGGGTGATCCTGGGCTGGCCGACGCTGCGGCTGCGCGGTGACTACCTGGCCATCGTGACGCTCGGCTTCGGCGAGATCATCCGGATCGTGGCCCGTAATCTGGAGGGCGTCACCCGGGGCCCGCAGGGCATCTCGGCGATCCCCGGCCCGGAGGGTCCGCCCTCGCCGGACAACCAGATCTTCGGCCTGGTCGACGTCAAGCCGTGGTACTGGCTGGCGATCACCGTCGTACTGCTCATGGTCTTCGCGGTGCGCCGGCTGGAGAACAGCCGGGTCGGCCGGTCCTGGCTGGCCATCCGGGAGGACGAGGACGCCGCGGCGGTGATGGGCGTCTACCCGTTCAAGTTCAAGCTCTGGGCGTTCGCCATCGGTGCGGCGCTCGGCGGTTTCGCCGGCTTCCTCTTCGCCAGCCGCTACGCCTTCATCGACCCGACCCAGTTCAACGTGAACCTGTCCATCCTGTTCGTGGCGATGGTCGTGGTCGGTGGGTCCGGCAACATGGTGGGCGTCTCGGTGGGCGCGGTGCTGCTGGCGTACCTTCCGGAGCGGTTCCGTGAGGTCGCCGACTACCGGTGGCTGGCCTTCGGTCTGGCCATGGTGCTGGTGATGATCCTGCGTCCGCAGGGCCTGATCCCCAGCACGCGCCGGGCCCGCGAGCTGAAGGACCGTGCGGCGGAGGCAGAGGAGGCGCCCGCTCATGTCTGACGAGACCAACACCCCGTCCGACGCGACCGAGACCACGGCGGCGCCGAAGATCCCGGCGCAGCCGGGACCACGCAAGACGCTGCTGGAGATCGACGACGTCACGCTGCGCTTCGGTGGCGTGGTCGCGCTCAACGGGATCAGCTTCGAGATCAACGAAGGCGAGATCCTCGGCCTGATCGGGCCGAACGGCGCCGGCAAGACCACCTGCTTCAACGTGATGACGGGGGTCTACAAGCCGACGTCGGGCGCGGTCCGGTTCCGCGGTGAGCGGGTCACCGGCCGTAAGCCGCACCAGATCAGCCGGTTGGGCATCTCCCGGACGTTCCAGAACATCCGGTTGTTCCCGGAGATGTCCGCGCTGGAGAACGTCATGGTCGGGACGGACTCCCGGCACAAGACGAGCGTGCCCGGCGCGCTGTTCCGGCTCTACCGGGTGCGGCCCAAGGAGGAGGAGCTGCCGCAGGTCACCGCCTCCGGCGGGATCGTGCGGACCTGGCAGCAGGTGCGGCGTACCTTCGCCAGGACCTTCGGTCTGTCCCGCCACATCCTGGAGGAGCGGGCCGCCGAGGACAAGGCGATGGAGCTGCTGCGCTTCGTCGGCATCGCCGACCGGGCGAACGACGCGGCCCGCAACCTCCCGTACGGCTACCAGCGACGACTGGAGATCGCCCGGGCGCTCGGCACCGAGCCGAAGCTGCTCTGCCTGGACGAGCCGGCGGCCGGGTTCAACCCGGCCGAGAAGGAGGATCTGCTCGGGCTGATCCGCCGGATCCGGGACAAGGGCGTGACGGTGCTGCTGATCGAGCACGACATGCGGCTGGTGATGGGTGTCACCGACCGGATCGTGGTGCTGGAGTTCGGCACCAAGATCGCCGATGGTCTTCCGGCCGAGGTCAGTCGAGACCCGCGGGTGATCGCGGCGTACCTGGGGGAGCCCGCCGATGCTGCTTGAGTTGAACGACGTCAGCGTCTCGTACGGTCGGATCGAGGCGTTGCACGGCATCAGCCTCACCGTCAACGAGGGCGAGGTGGTGGCCCTGATCGGTGCCAACGGCGCCGGCAAGACCACCACCATGCGGGCGATCTCCGGTATCCGTTCGCTGTCCGGTGGCCGGATCACCTTCGACGGCGAGGACATCAGCAAGCTCCGTGCCGACCTGCGGGTGGTCCGGGGCCTGTGCCAGTCGCCCGAGGGTCGGCAGATCTTCCCCGGCATGACGGTGCTGGAGAACCTGGACATGGGGGCGTACACCCGGCGGGACCACGCCGGCATCGCCGCCGACCTGGAGAAGGTGCTGGAGCTCTTCCCCCGGCTGCGCGAGCGGCGCAAGCAGGCCGGTGGCACGCTCTCCGGTGGTGAGCAGCAGATGCTCGCCGTCGGCCGGGCGCTGATGAGCAGGCCGAAGCTGCTGCTGCTGGACGAGCCGTCGATGGGCCTGGCCCCGATGATCATCCAGCAGATCTTCGACATCATCGTGGAGATCAACCAGCAGGGCACCACGGTGCTGTTGGTGGAGCAGAACGCGCAGCAGGCGCTCTCCCGCGCGCACCGGGCGTACGTCCTGGAGACCGGGCGGATCGTCAAGGAGGGGACCGGGCAGGAGCTTCTGCACGACCCCTCGATCAAGGAGGCGTACCTGGGCGTGGCCTAGCCGCCGCGTGCCGTCGACGGCCGCCCGTCCCCGCGTCCGGGGGCTGGCTC
>NZ_SISL01000109.1:0-15383 GCF_004307965.1 Verrucosispora sp. SN26_14.1
GTCGCAGGAGCCCGTCGGCGAGCCCGCCGCAGAGAGCCGCGAGCCCACCGGCGGTCGGCCGGCGGGCTCGCGGATACGGACGGAACTCAGGCGGCCAGGCGGCGGGCCAGGTTCTCGTCGAGCGTGTTCATGAACTCGTCGGTGGTCTGCCACGGGGCGTCCCGCGAGATGAGCAGCGCGAGGTCCTTGGTCATCTGCCCGCTCTCGACCGTGGAGACGATGACCTCCTCCAGGGTGTTGGCGAACTCGGTGACCGCCGGGGTGCCGTCCAGCTTGCCCCGGTGGGCCAGGCCCCGGGTCCAGGCGTAGATCGAGGCGATCGGGTTGGTGGAGGTCTTCTCGCCCTTCTGCCACTGCCGGTAGTGCCGGGTGACGGTGCCGTGCGCGGCCTCGGCCTCGACGGTGCGGCCGTCGGGCGAGAGCAGCACGGAGGTCATCAGACCGAGCGAGCCGAAGCCCTGCGCGACGGTGTCCGACTGCACGTCACCGTCGTAGTTCTTGCACGCCCAGACGTAGCCGCCCTCCCACTTGAGCGCGGCGGCGACCATGTCGTCGATGAGCCGGTGCTCGTAGGTGAGGCCGGCGGCGTCGAACTCCGCCTTGAACTCGTTCTCGAACACCTCGGCGAAGATGTCCTTGAACCGGCCGTCGTACGCCTTGAGGATCGTGTTCTTGGTGGACATGTAGACCGGGTAGCCGCGGTCCAGGCCGTAGCGGAACGAGGCCCGCGCGAAGTCCCGGATCGAGTCGTCGTAGTTGTACATGCCCATGGCGATACCGCCGCCCGGGAAGTTGGCGATCTCCATCTCGACCGGGTCCGACCCGTCGGCCGGGGTGTAGGTGATGGTGACCGTACCCGGGCCGGGGACCACGAAGTCGGTGGCGCGGTACTGGTCGCCGTGGGCGTGCCGGCCGATGATGATCGGCTTGGTCCAGCCCGGGACGAGCCGCGGCACGTTGGACATGATGATCGGCTCGCGGAAGACGACGCCGCCGAGGATGTTGCGGATGGTGCCGTTCGGCGACCGCCACATCTTCTTCAGCCCGAACTCCTCCACCCGGGCCTCGTCCGGGGTGATCGTGGCGCACTTGACGCCGACGCCGTGCTCCTTGATGGCGTTCGCGGCGTCGACGGTCACCTGGTCGTCGGTGGCGTCACGGTGCTGGATCGACAGGTCGTAGTAGTGCAGGTCGACGTCGAGGTAGGGCAGGATCAGCTGTTCGCGGATCTGCTTCCAGATGATCCGGGTCATCTCGTCGCCGTCGAGCTCCACGACCGGGTTGTTTACCTTGATCTTCGCCATCGGCCGGCGCTCCTCTCAGGGGACACATGCTCAAGCAGTACGAGCGTACTGGATCCGCTCCGAGCGGAAACATCGCGGCCACCCGTTCGCCGGCGGGCAGGTGCCGGACGCGGCCTCCGGGCCCGACGGGAGTTACCCCGCCAGACCCGGCGCATGCGCGGTGGATCAGTCGGCCTGCTCGGTGCCGTGCAGCCACTGGACCACCTGCAGGATCACCCCGTTGGGGTCGGTGACCTGGAAGAACCGCTCCCCCCAGGGCTCGGTCTGCAACTCGGTGACGATCGGCACACCGGCGGCCTGGAGGCGGGCGTACTCGGTGTCGATGTCGTCCACCACGAAGACGACGAGCAGGCCCTCGGCCCGCTGATCCTTCAGGCTCGGGGGCTGGAGGCTGGCCAGGCCCGTACGCAGGAAGATCAGGTTGAAGCCGACCCCGTCCCGGGCCAGCGAGACGAACCCGTCGGCCGACATCTCCTCCCGGAACCCGAAGTGCTGCTTGACGAACTCGGCCGACGTCGTCACGTCCTCGACGTTGAGCGAGATGGCCGAACCGGTGATCTGCATGCGCTCTCCCACCTTGCGGAAACTTACTCCGTACATTGTACATCGTACTGCGTACAGAGATTTGGCCTGCAAAGATCGGAGAGTGCCCGACCATCACACCGGAGGCGGCGATCCCGCCCACACGCTGCGCCTGCTCTGGCGGCAGCCCGACGCCGACCCCCCGCGCCGCGGCCCCCGCCAGGGCCGCTCGTTGGACGAGATCGTGATGGCCGCCATCGCGCTGGCCGACGCCGAGGGGCTGGACGCGGTGACCATGCGAGCGCTCGCCCAGGCCGTCGGCGTGGCACCGATGACCCTCTACACGTACGTGCCGGGCAAGGCCGAGCTGCTCGACCTGATGTTGGACGCGATCTATGCGGACATGCCCCGGCCGGACCTCTCCGACCAGCCGTGGCGGGTGCGGGTGGCGGCGCTCGCGCAGGACAACCGGGAGCTCTTCACCGCCCACCCCTGGGCCGCCGAGGTCGCCACCGGTCGCCCGCCGCTGGGGCCGGGCCTGATGGCCAAGTACGAGCACGAGCTGCGCGCCTTCGACGACACCGGCCTGGACGACGTCACCCGGGACGCCGCGTTGACCTTCGTCCTCGACTTCGTCCGGGCCGCGGCCCGCTCGGCGGCCGAGGCGCGCTCCGCTCGACAGCAGAGCGCCTGGACCGACGAGCAGTGGTGGACAGCGAACGCCCCCCTCCTGGCCCAGGTCCTCGACGAACAGCAATATCCCACCGCCGTACGCGTCGGCGCCGCCGCCGGCACCGCCCAGAACGCCGCCTACCACCCCGACCACGCCTACACGTTCGGCCTGACCCGCATCTTGGACGCCCTGACCACCCTCATCGACCAGTCGAGTTGATCAAGAAGTTTGCATTGCCGAAGAGCGATTCGGAGACGCAAACTTCTTGATCAACCCGGGGGTGGAGACAGTGCAGCGCCCCACGACCGGGAGAGGGCGTGGGGCGCTGGGTGGGAGGTCGGGGCTACATGTTGACGACGTCGGCCTGCTTGGCGCGGACGGCCTCGGCGGCCTCCTTGAGGCTGGCCAGCTCGTCGGCGTCCAGGTCGGTCTCGACCACCCGCTTGACACCCTCGGCGCCGATCGCCGCCTCCACGCCCAGGTAGACACCGGAGATGCCGTACTCGCCGTCGACCCAGGCGCAGACCGGCATGACCTCGCCGGAGTCCTCGGCGACGGCCTTGGCCATCCGCGCCGCGGCGGCCGACGGGGCGTAGTACGCCGAACCGGTCTTGAGCAGGGCGACCACCTCGGCCCCACCGTTACGGGTGCGGACGACCAGGTCCTCGATCTGCTCGGCCGGCATCACCTCACGCAGCGGCTTGCCGTTCACGCTGCTCTGCGACGGCACCGGGACCATGGTGTCGCCGTGCGACCCCAGGGTCAGCGTCTTCACCGACTTCACCGGTACCTCCAGCGCCTCGGCGACGAAGTTGGAGAACCGGGCGGTGTCGAGCATGCCGGCCTGGCCGAGCACCCGGTTACGCGGGAACTGGGTGGCGATCTGGGCCAGTGCGGTCATCTCGTCCAGCGGGTTGGAGACCACGATGACGACGGCGTTCGGGGCGTACTTGGCGACGTTCTCGGCGACCTGGCGCACGATCTTCGCGTTGGTCTCCAGCAGGTCCATCCGGCTCATGCCCGGCTTGCGCGGCAGGCCGGCGGTGATGACGACGACGTCGGAGCCCTCGATGCCCTCGTAACCCTCGCCGGTCGGGCTGGTGGTGACGCCGACGACCTTGGTCTCGAAACCCTCGACCGCACGGGACTGGTTGAGGTCGAGGGCGATGCCCGCGGGCTTGCCCTCGATGATGTCGGTGATCACGACGGTGTCGAAGACGTCGTACTCGGCCAGGCGCTGCGCGGTGGTGGAGCCGTAGAATCCGGCGCCGACGACAGTGACCTTCTTACCCATGGTCGTCCCACTCCCTGCTACCAGTCGGTTTTCCGGACGGTATCAGCCATCCTGGCACCGGGCAGGGCAGGGGCGGACGGTTATGGGCCTTCCGTCACCTCAGCCGCGTTCGGCCCGCTCGACCACGTTGGTCAGCAGCATGGCGCGGGTCATCGGACCGACCCCGCCGGGCATCGGCACCACCTTGCCGGCCACCTCGAAGACCTCCGGGTCCACGTCGCCGGTGTAGCGACCCTTGCCGTCGGAGCCGATGACCCGGGTGATGCCCACGTCGACCACGACCGCGCCCGGGGTGACCATCTCGGCGGTGAGCAGGCCGGGTACGCCGGCCGCGACGATGACGATGTCGGCGGCGCGGGTGTGTGCGGCGAGGTCGAGGGTGCCGGTGTGGCAGAGCGTCACGGTGGCGTTCTCGCTGCGCCGGGTCAGCAGCAGCCCGAGCGGACGCCCGACGGTGTTGCCCCGACCCACCACCGCGACGTTGGCGCCGCGCAGCGGCACCTCGTGCCGACGGAGCAGTTCCACGATCCCGCGCGGGGTGCACGGCAGCGGCGCGTCGTAGCCGAGCACCAGCCGACCCAGGTTGACCGGGTGCAGGCCGTCGGCGTCCTTGTCCGGGTCGATCAGTTCGAGCACCCGCTGGGTGTCCAGGTGTGCCGGCAGCGGCAGCTGGACGATGTAGCCGTGGCATGCCGGGTCGGCGTTGAGCTCCGCCACGGCCCGGTCGACCTGCTCCTGGGTCGCGTCCGCCGGCAGCTCCCGCCGCAGCGAGGCGATGCCCACCTCGGCGCAGTCGCGGTGCTTGCCGTTGACGTACGCCTGGGAACCGGGGTCGCTGCCGACCAGGACCGTGCCCAGCCCCGGCACGGTCCCCCGTTCCGCCAGGGCCTTGACCCGCGTCCGCAGCTCGTCCTTGATCTCCGCCGCAGTCGCCTTGCCGTCCAGAAGCGTCGCCGTCACGACCTGATCGTCTCACGCCCACCACCGTCGCCTCCCCCGACCTGGCGGGCCGACGACGCGGACCACGAAACTACTTTCCGTAAGGTGTCGTTCCTCACTCGGAGTGACGGCTTGTGCCGCCGGCCACCACGGCTCCGGACAACGGGCGCACGAACACCCGCAACCCGACGATCGATTCGTCCGGCCCCGAGAAGGCGTCGACCACTGCGTCACGCCCCTCAACCGTCGCAAGCATCCGCGCGCCGCCGACGCTTTGGGCGGTTCGGCCTAGCACGCCGACAAGCCCTCGCCAACCTGTACGCCCTCGTTCTGTTACCCCTTCGAGACCGGCACGTTGCCGAGCCCCGGTGCACGACCTACCGTTGCCCAGCGTTGCGCAGAGTCACCTCAATGTCGGGCTCAATAGCGCAGCGTAATGAGATGAGGAGGCTCAATGCGCGTTCGTAGGCTCGCCGCCTGGACCGCCCTCCCGCTCGCGGTGACCCTGGGCCTGGTGGCCTGCGGCTCGGGCGGCAGCGGTTCCGGTGAGAGCGACCCCAACGCGGCCGTGCGGATCGAGATCGCCGAGCCGCAGCACCTGGTGCCGACCAACACCAACGAGACGAGCGGTTCCCAGGTGCTCGCCGCCCTGTTCAGCCCGCTCGTCGACTACGACGAGGCCCACAAGCCGTACGCGGTGGCGGCCGAGTCGATCACGTCCGAGGAGAACACCACCTGGACGATCACGCTGAAGGACGGCTACACGTTCCACAACGGCGAGGACGTCACCGCCGACAACTACATCGACGCCTGGAACTACGGCGCGTACGCCCCGAACGGGCAGAACTCCAGCTACTTCTTCGAGAAGATCGCCGGGTACGACGACCTCCAGGGCGAGGACCCGAAGGCCACCACGCTCAGCGGGCTGAAGAAGGTCGACGACGACACCTTCACCGTCACGCTGTCCCAGCCGTACAGCGAGTTCACCGCGATGCTCGGGTACACCGCCTTCTACCCGCTGCCGGAGGCCGCGTTCTCCGCTCCCGGCGAGCTGGCCGAGGGGTACGAGCAGGCGCCGATCGGTCAGGGTCCGTTCAAGATGAAGGGCACCTGGCAGCACGACGCCAAGGTCGAGGTCGAGCGCTACGACGCCTTCCCCGGCGAGCAGCCGAAGGTGGCCGGCGTCGAGTTCCGGATCTACCAGCAGCTCACCGCCGCGTACGCGGACGTGCTGTCGGACAACCTCGACGTGATCAAGACCATCCCGACCGAGAACCTCTCCACCGCCGCCACCGACCTGGGTGACCGGTTCCAGCAGAGTCCCGCGTCGTCGCTGCACTTCCTGGCCTTCCCCACCTTCCAGGAGGAGTACAGCAACCCGGACGTCCGCAAGGCCATCTCGATGGCGATCGACCGTGAGGAGATCACCCGGTCGATCTTCAAGGACTCGCAGCAGCCGGCCCGCTCGTTCGTCTCCCCGGTGGTCGCCGGCTACCGGGAGAACACGGTCGGCGCACCGGGCGAGTTCGACCCGACCAAGGCCAGGGCGCTGTACGAGGCCGCAGGCGGGCCGTCGCAGATCACCCTGTCGTACAACGGCGACGGTGGGCACAAGGACTGGATCGACGCCACCTGCAACCAGCTCAAGGCCAACCTGGGTGTGGACTGCGTCGGCAACGCCGAGCCGAAGTTCGCCGACCTGCTCACCAAGGTCAAGGCCAAGCAGCCGGTCGGCCTGTTCCGGATGGGCTGGATCATGGACTACCCGTCCATGGAGAACTACCTGGGCCCGCTCTACAGCTCGAACGGTTCGTCGAACTACTACGGCTACCGCAACCCGGAGTTCGACAAGCTGCTCGCCGAGGGCGCCAGCGCCCCCAGCGAGGACGAGGCGATCGAGAAGTACCAGGCGGCCGAGGACCTGCTGGCCGAGGAGATGCCGGTGGTGCCGCTGCGCTTCGGGCAGAACAACTTCGGTCACTCGACCAAGGTGAAGAACGTGGAGATGGACCTCTTCGACCGGGTCGACCTGATCCAGATCGAGGCCGTCTCGTAACGACCACGGGCGCGGGTCGGGTCGAGGTGACCCGACCCGCCACGTGGTTCGCCCTTTTTGGGGAGACTGCCTAGTATGTTCCGCTTCATCGTGCGGCGCCTGCTTCAGATGGTCCTGGCCTTCTTCGGCACCACGCTGATCGTCTACGCGCTGATGTTCGCCGGCCAGGGCGACCCGATCCAGGCGCTCGCCGGTGAACGTCCGGTGACCGAGGCCCAGCGGGCCTACCTCACCGAGAAGTACCACCTCGACGCGACCGGGGTCGGCGGCTTCTTCTACCGCTACGTCGACTACCTCTCCAACCTGCTCCGTGGTGACCTCGGCGAATCGCTCACCGGCCGGTCGATCGGCGACATCCTCGCCACCGCCTGGCCGGTCACCATCAAACTGGCGCTGATCGCTCTCGCGGTCGCCGTGATCTTCGGAGTCACCGCGGGCGTCCTCGCCGGCATCCGACGGGCCGGCATCTTCGACAACGCCACGCTGCTGCTGACGCTGCTGGTGCTCGGCATCCCGACCATCGTGCTCGCGCCGCTCGCGCAGTACTTCCTCGGCGTCCGGTGGCAGGTCTTCCCACCCACCGCCGGTGCCGACCCCGACTTCCGCTCCCTGCTGCTGCCCGGGATCGTGCTCGGCTCGCTCTCGCTGGCCACCGCGCTGCGGCTGACCCGTACCTCGGTGGCCGAGAACCTGCGCGCCGACTACGTGCGTACCGCCCGCTCCAAGGGCTTGCCGAACCGGCGGGTGGTCAGCGTGCACGTGCTGCGCAACTCGCTCATCCCGGTGATCACCTTCCTCGGCGTCGAGGTGGGCAACCTGATGAGCGGCGCGATCATCACCGAGGGCGTGTTCAACATCCCCGGCGTCGGCTTCAACCTGTTCCGCGGCATCCGCACCGAGGACGGCCCGCTGGTGGTGGGCATCGTCAGCGTGCTCGTCGTGGTCTACCTGGTCTCCAACCTGGTGGTGGACATCCTGTACGCCGTCCTGGACCCGAGGATCCGCTATGTGTGAGCGCAGCGAGGGGACGGCATGAGTGAGCGCCAGCGAACGAATCATCAGCTCAGTGGAAATGCCTGCACCGAGCGCAGCGAGGGGACGGCATGAGTGAGCGCAGCGAACGAATCGGCCAGCGCAGCGGAAATGCCGGCACTGAGCGCAGCGAAGGGACGGCATGAGTGACTTCGAGACCGTCGCGGCGACGGAGAACCAGGCCGCGCGACGGGGGCCGTCGGGTGAGCCGGGCGCGCCGGACCAGGTCGGCCGTCCCCGCAAGCCGCGCAGCCTGGCCGGGGACGCCTGGCGCGACCTGCGCCGCAAGCCGATCTTCTGGATCAGCTTGTTCCTGGTGCTGCTGGTGGCCGCGATGGCCGCCGTGCCCGGGCTCTTCACCGGCAACGATCCGGGCGACTGCGTGCTGTCCCGGCAGCACGCCGCCCCGTCCGGCGGGGCGATCTTCGGGTACGACTTCCAGGGCTGCGACACGTACGCCCGCGCGGTCTACGGCGCCCGCGCGTCCCTGCTGGTCGGCGCCCTCTCGGCGCTGCTCACCGGGGTGATCGCGTTGGTCGTCGGGATGCTCGCCGGCTACTTCGGCGGCTGGGTCGACGCGGTGCTCTCCCGGGTGATCGACATCGTGCTCGGCATCCCCCTGCTGCTGGCCGCGATCGTGCTGCTCAAGCGGGTCGCCAGCGACAGCGCCACGGTACGCGTCGGTGCCGTCATCTTCGTGCTCGCGGTGCTCGGCTGGACCACCGCCGCCCGGGTGGTCCGCTCGTCGGTGATCACCGCTCGGGAGCAGGACTACGTGTCCGCCGCCCGGATGCTGGGCGCCGGCAACGGCCGGATCATGTGGCGGCACATCCTGCCGAACGCGCTCGCCCCGGCGATCGTGGTGCTGACCATCGCGCTCGGTTCGTTCATCGCCGCCGAGGCGACACTCTCGTTCCTCGGCATCGGCCTGCGGGAGCCCACCATCTCCTGGGGCATCGACATCAACAACGGTCGGGTGCACATGCGGGAGTCGGCGACACCGCTGGTCGTCCCGTCGACGTTCCTGGCCCTGACCGTACTGGCGTTCATCATGCTGGGCGACGCCATCCGCGACGCGTTCGACCCGAAGCTGCGGTGACCGACATGACCACGACGCCACCGACCCCGGCCACCCCCACCCCGCCCGGCGGCCACCTGCTCCAGGTACGGGACCTGCACATCGAGTTCCGCACCGGCGAGGGGGTGGCCAAGGTGATCAACGGGGTCAGCTACCACCTGGATCCGGGCGAGACCCTGGCGGTGCTGGGCGAGTCGGGCTCCGGGAAGTCCGTCACCGCGCAGGCGGTGATGGGCATCCTGGACAGCCCACCGGCGCACGTCAGCTCCGGACAGATCCTCTATCAGGGGCGCGACCTGCTCACCCTGCCCGAGGAGCAACGCCGGCAGGTGCGGGGCAAGGAGATCGCGATGATCTTCCAGGACGCCCTCTCCGCGTTGAACCCGGTCTTCCCGGTCGGTTGGCAGATCGGCGAGACGCTGCGCCAGCGGCTCGGCATGTCCCGGGCCGACGCCCGTCGCCGCGCGGTGGAGTTGATGGACCTGGTGCAGATCCCGGCCGCCGACGCACGTCTGGGCGACTATCCGCACCAGTTCTCCGGCGGTATGCGCCAGCGCGTGATGATCGCGATGGCGCTGGCCATGGAACCGAAGGTGCTCATCGCCGACGAACCGACCACCGCGCTCGACGTCACCGTGCAGGCGCAGATCATGGACCTCCTCGCCGACCTGCGGCGGGACCTGGACATGGCGATGATCCTGATCACCCACGACCTGGGCGTGGTCGCCGACGTGGCCGACCGGATCGCCGTCATGTACGCGGGCCGCATCGTCGAGCACGCCGACGTGCGGTCGCTGTACCGGGCACCTGCCCACCCGTACACCAAGGGGCTGCTGGCGTCGATCCCGCGCCTGGACCAGCGCGGCGGGCGGCTCTCCACCATCCGGGGCCTGCCGCCGAACCTGATGCGCATCCCCAGCGGCTGTCCCTTCCATCCCCGGTGCCCGTACGCGCAGCAGGTCTGTGTGGACGAGGTACCGCACGACCTGGTCCTCGGCGACGGCCGGACCAGTGCGTGCCACTTCGCGCAGGAGGTACGTGATGACCGCGCCGACTGAGCCCACCACCGTGCGCGGCGAGACGCTCCTCGACGTCGACGACGTGGTCAAGCACTTCCCGATCACGCAGGGGGTGCTGTTCCAGAAGAAGGTCGGCGCGGTGAAGGCCGTCGACGGGGTGAGCTTCCAGCTCCGCCGGGGCGAGACGCTGGGCATCGTCGGCGAGTCCGGCTGCGGCAAGTCCACCCTGGCCCGGCTGCTGATGCGGCTGGAACGCCCGACCGCCGGGCGGGCCACCCTGGCCGGGCAGGACCTCTTCGCCGCCTCCGGCGCCCGGCTGCGCCGGATCCGCCGGAACATGCAGATGGTCATGCAGGACCCGTACACCTCGCTGAACCCGAGGATGACCGTCGGCGACATCATCGGCGAGCCGTTCGAGATCCACCCCGAGGCGGCCCCGAAGGGCAGTCGCGACCGGCGGGTGCAGGAGTTGCTCGACGTGGTCGGGCTGAACCCGGAACACGTCAACCGCTACCCGCACCAGTTCTCCGGCGGTCAGCGGCAGCGCATCGGCATCGCCCGGGCACTCGCGCTGCGGCCCGAGGTGATCGTCTGCGACGAGCCGGTCTCCGCGCTGGACGTCTCCATCCAGGCCCAGGTGATCAACCTGTTGGAGCAACTCCAGGACGAGTTGGGGCTGTCGTACATCTTCATCGCGCACGACCTGTCCGTGGTGCGGCACATCTCGGACCGGATCGCGGTGATGTACCTGGGCCGCATCGTGGAGATCGGCACCGAGGACGAGATCTACCAGCGCGCCACCCACCCGTACACACAGGCACTGCTCTCGGCCGCGCCGGTGCCGGACCCGGACGCCCGGGAGCATCGGACGGTGATCCGGTTGCACGGTGACGTGCCGAGCCCGGCCGACCCGCCGAGCGGCTGCCACTTCCGGACCCGCTGCTGGAAGGCCCAGGAGATCTGCGCCGTCGAGGATCCGCAGGCGGTGCCACGGGCCGCCGACCCGCACCCGTCCGCCTGTCATTTCGCCGAGCTGCGATCGGTGTAAGGAAGGGTCCCCTGCTAACGCCTGGTGTATAGCAGGGGACCCTTCCTAACATCACAGCCGCAAGCGCACACGGCGCCGCCGGTCGCGCGGCGGCGGGTCAGTGGAAGAAGTGCCGGGTGCCGGTGAGGTACATGGTGACGCCGGCCTGCTTGCAGGCGGCGATCACCTCCTCGTCCCGGATCGAGCCGCCCGGCTGCACGATGGCCCGGATGCCGGCGTCGATGAGGATCTGCGGGCCGTCGGCGAACGGGAAGAACGCGTCCGAGGCCGCCACCGCGCCCCGCGCCCGGTCGGCACCGGCCCGGCTGACCGCCAGTCGCGCCGAGTCCACCCGGTTGACCTGCCCCATCCCGACACCGACCGTGGCGCCGTCCTGCGCCAGCAGGATCGCGTTGCTCTTCACCGCGCGCACCGCCCGCCAGGCGAAGGCCAGGTCGGCCAGGGTCGCCTCGTCGGCCGCGTCACCGGTGGCCAGCCGCCAGGTCGCCGGGTCGTCGCCCTCGGCGTCGACCGCGTCGCGTTCCTGCACCAGCACGCCGCCGGTGATCTGCCGCCACTCCGTGGACGGCGGACGGAACTCCGGTGCCCGCAGCAGCCGGATGTTCTTCTTGGCCTGGAGCACCTCGGCGGCCCCCGGCTCGTAGCCGGGCGCCACCACGACCTCGGTGAAGATCTCGGCGATCTGCCCGGCCAGCTCGACCGAGACCGGACGGTTCACCGCGATGACGCCGCCGAAGGCGGAGACCGGGTCGCAGGCGTGTGCCTTGCGGTGCGCCTCGGCCACGTCCGCGCCGACCGCGATCCCGCACGGGTTGGCGTGCTTGATGACGGCCACCGCCGGCTGGTCGGCGAAGTCGTTCGCGGCCCGCCAGGCGGCGTCGGCGTCGACGTAGTTGTTGTAGGACATCTCCTTGCCGTGCAACTGCTCGGCCTGGGCCAGGCCGGGCGGGCTCGCCGGGTCCGCATAGACCGCCGCGCCCTGGTGCGGGTTCTCGCCGTACCGCAGCACCGCCTGCCGCCGCAGCGCCAGCCCGGCGAACTCCGGCCCGCCGTCGGCGGCCGGGGCCAGGGACGTGGCGAACCAGTCGGCGACCGCCACGTCGTACTCGGCGATGTCGGCGAAGGCGCGGGCGGCCAGCGCCCGCCGCTGCGCCAGGGTGAAGCCACCGCCGTCGAGCGCGGCCACCAGCAGCGGGTACGCGGCCGGGTCGGTCACCACGGCCACCGAGGCGTGGTTCTTGGCGGCGGCACGCACCATCGCCGGACCGCCGATGTCGATCTGCTCGACGCACTCGTCCTGGCTGGCGCCGGAGGCGACGGTCTGCTGGAACGGGTAGAGGTTGGAGACCAGCAGGTCGACCCCGGCGATGCCGTGCTCGTCGAGCTGGGCGACGTGGGTGTCCTTGCGCAGGTCGGCGAGGAGTCCACCGTGGATCGTCGGGTGCAGGGTCTTCACCCGGCCGTCGAGGATCTCCGGGAAACCGGTCACCTGCTCCACGGCGGTCACCGGTACGCCCGCACCGGCGATCGTCGACGCGGTGCTGCCGGTCGAGACGATCTCCACCCCGGCGGCGTGCAGGGCCTTGGCCAGGTCGACCAGACCGCTCTTGTCGTAGACGCTGACCAGTGCCCGCCGGATCGGGCGGCGCCCGTCCTCGATGGAACTCACGGAACTGTGACCTTTCTCCCGGTGATCGTCCAGCCGTCGCGGACCAGCCGGCCCACCTGCTCGACGAGTTGCTGCCGCTCGGCTTCCTTGATGCGCTCGGTGAGCGTGTCCACGTCGTCGTCGTCGTGCACCGGCACCGCCACCTGCGCCACGATCGGGCCGGTGTCCATTCCGGCGTCGACGAAGAAGAGCGTCGCCCCGGTGACCTTCACGCCATAGGCGAGCGCGTCCCGCGGGCCGTGGATGCCGGGGAAAGCCGGCAGCAGGGTGTTGTGCGTGTTCAGGTAGCGGTCGCCGAAGGCGGCGAGGAACCGGGAACCGACAAGCTTCAGGAACCCGGCGGAGACGACCAGGTCGGGCCGGTGCGCGGCGACCTGCTCGGTGAGCGTCGCGTCCCACTCCTCGCGGGACGGGTGGTCCTTGACCTTCGCCACGAAGGTCGGCACCCCGGCGGCGGCGGCCCGGTCCAGCCCGGCGATGCCGTCGCGGTCCGCGCCCACCGCGACCACCCGGGCCCCGTACGCCGGGTCGGCGGTCGCGTCCAGCAGCGCCTGCAGGTTGCTGCCGGAGCCGGAGACGAGGACGACGATGCGGGCGGGCTCGGTCACCGGCACACCCTATCCGGCGGCGGATCAGCGCTGGTCCGGTGCCCACCCGATGGGCCGCCGACCCTTCGCCGACCACCGAAGTCGCACAGACCGGGTACGCTGCCGGTCGCTTGGGACCGGCGCATGTCCGGCCCGCACCCGTCAGCGACACGTACGTGAGGAGCTCGTCACCATGCAGCCCGGATACCCGTCCCAGCCGCCCCAGCAGGTCGACAACAACATGACGATGTCGATCGTCGCCATCTTCCTGTTCTGGCCGCTGGCGATCCCCGCCATCATCAACGCCTCGAAGGTCAACCAGCTGCTCCAGCAGGGTGACTACGCCGGTGCCCAGGCCGCGTCCGCCGAGTCGAAGAAGTGGTCCAAGTGGGCCATCATCGTCGGTGTCGCGTGGCTCGTGATCGTGCTGCTCTGCTGCCTGGGCGGTGGCGTCCTCGGTTCGCTCAGCGGCTCGAACGCCTGAGTAACGGAACCACATGCAACCCGGTAACCCCGGTCAGGACCCGTACGGCCAGCAACAGCCGTACGGGGATCCGACAGCTCCACCTCCGCACAACCCGTACGCGCCACCGGCGGCCAATCCCTACGCACCTCCGCCGGCCAACCCGTACGCCACACCGGAGCCGCACACGCCCGCGGTCGACCCGTACCAGCAGGCAGACCCGTACCAGCAGGTCGATCCGTACCAGCAGGTCGACCCGTACGGCCAGCAGCCGCCCACCTCGGGGCAGCCCTACGATCCGTACTCTGCACCGCCCGCCGGACAGCCGGCGTACGGTCAGCCCCCGGCCTACGGGCAGCCGCCGACGTCGGGGCACCCCTACGGCCAGCCCTACCAGGACCCGTACGCCCCGCAGCCGTACGGCGGCGCGCCGATGTACCCGCACGCGGGTTTCGTCGGCCACGGCGGCCAGCAGAACACCCTCGCGCTGGTGGCGATGATCCTGGGCATCGCATCGATCCCGCTGAACTGCTGCTACCTCGGTATTCCGCTGGGTCTGGCCGCGGTCATCACCGGCTGGCTCGGCAAGCAGAAGGTCGACCAGGGCCTGGCCGGCAACCCGGGGCAGGCACTCACCGGCCTGATCTGCGGCGGCATCGGCCTGCTGCTGGGCCTGCTCTATGTCGTGCTGATCGCGGTGAACTACGCCGTGCCGCGACTTTGAACCAGCAGTACGCGAGGGGCGCTCCGGACGACCGGGGCGCCCCTCGTCGTGAGCAGGCCCGCTGTCGAGGTCTGGCCGCCCTGCGGCAGGTCTAGACGGCGCGTCGGGTGAGCCAGCGGACCGCCCCCGCACCGAGCACCGCCCCACCGCCCGTGATCAGCGTCGCGGCCAGCGCCACCTGCCACCCGACCGGGCCGACCTCGGCCAGCCGACCGGCACCGAGCGGTCCGCCGGAGACCTCCGCGAGCACCCCCAGCAGCACCCCGGCCACCGGACCGACGAGTACGGCCGGCACCAGCAGACGCCGCCAGCGCAGCGGAGCGCGGTCCGCCCCGGCCGACCGGATCAACCGGCGGGCCAGCAGCCCACCGGCGGCCATACCCACCAGGACCGGCATCGCGAGAACCATGATCGAGGCGGGCCCGTCGACCGGCCCGCTCGGCAGCCCGGCGAACAACGGCAGCGCCGGTAGCGCGCCGACGGAGACCTCGCTGGTGCGGACGGCCGTGTCGGTGCCCACGGCGAAACCGGGCCCGAGCAGGTAGCTGGTGGACCAGACGGTGGCGTTGGGCGCGTACGCCAGGCTGACCAGCGTGATGCCAGCCTGCCCGGCCACACCGGTGCGGTAGGCGCCGATCAGGTCGGCCGCGTCGCCCCCGCCGGTCGCCACGGCCAGTCCCGCCCCGGCGGCTCCCGCGCCGAGCAGCACCAACGCGGCCACCAGACCGGCACGGACCCCTTCGCGTACCGGCCCCGGCAGCTGCCCTGCGAGCACCTCGGCCAGCCCGGTGGTCCGGGCCGCGCCGAGACCCGCGGCGAGCGTGCCGAGCACCGCGAGCGTCACGCCGGCCCGTGGCCATGACACACCGGTGCCACCGGAATCGACGAGCAGCGCGGCGAGCAGGCCGATCAGGGCGTATCCGACGCCGACCGCCGCCGCGACGGCGACCGTGCGGCCCGCTGTCTGGTATACAC
>NZ_SISL01000011.1:0-45418 GCF_004307965.1 Verrucosispora sp. SN26_14.1
TCGTCGGCAGCGTCCGATGTGTATACGAGCCAGGCCACGATGGCCCGGGCCAGGGGATGCTCGCTGTCCGCCTCCACCGCCGCCGCGATGGCGAGTACGTCCCGCGCGCCGTCACCGGCCCCGTCCGCTGCGGGGTACCCGCTCGTGGCGGCGACGTCGGTGACCACGTGTTCGCCCCGGGTCAGCGTGCCGGTCTTGTCGAACAGCACGGTGTCCACCGTGCGCATCCGCTCCAGCGCCAACCGGTCCTTGACCAGGATGCCACCCTTCGCGGCGACCGCCGTGGAGAGGGCGACCACCAGCGGGATGGCCAGGCCGAGCGCGTGCGGGCAGGCGATGACCAGCACCGTCACCGTACGCACGACCGCCTGGTCCAGGTTGCCGAGCACCGTCCACACCAGCAGGGTGACCAGGGCGGTGGCGGTGGCGACGAAGAACAGCCAGGCGGCGAAGCGGTCCGCCAGCACCTGCGCCCGTCCGCCGGACTGCTGGGCCTGCGCCACCAGTCGTTGGATGCCGGCCAGTGCGGTGTCGTCGCCGACCGCGTCGACCCGTACCCGCAGGGCCGCGTCGGTGGCAACCGTGCCCGCCACCACCCGGTCGCCGGACGAGCGGGACACCGGCCGGGACTCCCCGGTGATCATGGACTCGTCCATCTCGGCCGCGCCGTCGACGACCTGCCCGTCCGCCGGCACCCGACCGCCCGGCCGGACCAGGACCAGATCACCGACGCGCAGGTCGGCCACGGAGACCGCCTGCGGTCGGCCGTGCGGGTCGAGGCGTTCCGCGTCGTCGGGCAGCAACGCGGCAAGCGCCGACAGGGCGCCACGGGCCTGGCCGATCGCCTTCATCTCCTGCCAGTGCCCGAGCAGCATGATGGTGACCAGCGCGGCCAGTTCCCACCAGAAGTCCAGGTCGAACGCGCCGAACGCGGTGGCCAGCGACGCCACGTACGCGACCGTGATCGCCATGGCGATCAGCAGCATCATTCCGGGGGCGCGGTCACGGACCTCGCGGACCGCGCCCTGGAGGAAGGGCCAGCCGCCGTAGCCGAAGACCACCGTGCCGAGGACCGGTCCCACCAGGTCGACGCCGGGGAAGTCCAGCCGGTAGCCGAACCAGTCCATCACCATGGGGCTGGTGAACACGACGGGCACGGTCAGGGCCAGGCTCAGCCAGAACTTCCGGCGGAACGCCTCCGGATCGTGCCCGGCGTGCGGATCGTGCCCGGCGTGTTTGTCGTGCCCGCCGTCGTGGTGACGGCCGTGCTGAGGCATCCGACGGCTCGCGTCAGCGGGAGGCGTCGGGGTGCCCCGGCATGCTGGAACCGCCGCCACTGCTGCCCGAGGAACCGCCCGTCATCCCCGACCCGTTGTCTTCGGTGACCAGGTCCGGCCGTACGTCGGTGTCGGCCGGCGCGGGCACCTCGGTATCCGCTTCGACCTGGACCAGTGGCACCTGACCGGCTTCGTCCTCGGCGTGGTCCGGATCGACCGGCTGCTCGCCGTCCCGCGCTCTGAAGCTCACGGTCGCCTCCTGTCGTGCGGTGTCTGCACCGCGACGTCGCTTTTCCGGTGGCGGGGAATGTCAGCCCTGTCGGGCCTTCTGGCGCGGGTCCTTCTTGTTGACCACGACGACCTTGCCCCGACGGCGGACCACGATCGAGTTCATCTTCCGCGTCAACGACCGCAACGAACTCCTGACCTTCATCGCCCCTCCCGTCCCCAGCGGGTGACCGCACGCGGTGCCGCGTGCCGTGCGACCCGTCTACCCGTACCTGCGGACACCACACGCGGTATGCGGGCCCGGCGGGGCCGCGACCGGCCGCAGGATTCGATGCGGCCGGGGTCCGTCTCGCGGCGGCCCTGGCCGCTTTCGGCGCGGGCCGCGCGATCGTCGGCCAGGGTGATCGGGTCACAGACCTTCTTTGCCGGTCGCCCAGTACGGCTTCGTGACGATGGCCCTCCGCGTCAGTACCTGGCGCCGAAGCAGGTGTGTGCGGTGCCGTTGCAGGGACTGCGCATGGCCGAGCAGCAGGGCGCCGTCGATGCCGTCGAGAGTGCCGGCGTCGATCGCCCTCTCCAGCCAGTGCTCCATCGCGTCGCCCGGCAGCGGGCCGGCGGGGACGAAGTGGTGGTGGGGCCATCGCTGTGCGAGTGCCGCGACGGCGGCCGGCGGGACCTCGACGGCCACGAGGTGGCCGGTGCGGTCGTGGGTGTGGGCGTCGATCGTGCCGAGGGCGGAGCTGTCACCGAGGTGGAGCCGCCGGGTGCCGGGCAGCCGCAAGGGTATGTGCCGGCCCGCCAGGATCGTGGTCTCGGCGCCTGCGCGGAGATTCTTCGCCCAGGTGGTGCCCGGTCCGTTGGCGCGGGTGGCGACGAGGAGACCGATGCGGTCGGCATGGTCCGGGTCGACGGTGCGGATGTTGTACCGGCGGCTGCGCGTGGGGGTGACGCGGAACTGGAGTTCCTGGGTGGGGTGCCAGCCACCAGGTGGTGGGTCGGCACGCAGGCGCACGTCGAGAAAGCCGGGAAAGGGCTCGGTGACGCCTTCGACGCGGCCGGTACGCCCGAGCAGCGCTTCGGCGATGGCTCCCAGGACGGCTGGTGCTGTGGGCATGGCTCTCTCGTGCTCTCTGTCGAGTGGTGGCGTCGGACCGACGCTCGACAAAAACTAAACGGTTCAGTTCAGTAGGGCAAGACTGAACGGTATAGTTCACTTGGGTGGACACAACGATGACGAGGAGCGAGGTCAGTGGACGCAGGTCAGGCCGAGAAGCCGGTGCGGGAGAGGGCGGCGGCCAAACGGAAGGCGGTCCTCGCGGCGGCGCGCGAGCTGTTCGTCCGGCAGGGCGTCGACCGGGTGAGCATGGACGCCGTCGCGGCCGAGGCAAAGGTCTCCAAGGCCACCGTCTACGACTACTTCGGCGACAAGCGGCGTCTCTTCCTGGCCATCCTCGCGGACGCCTCCGACTCGCTGCTGGCCTCCGCCCATCACGCCTTCGACGAGCACCTCGCCGCCGAGGTGCCGATCACCACGGTCGCCCGACTCGAAGAGGCCCTGACCGCACTGCTCGTCGACTTCGGCACGACGATGGTCGGGTCCGCCGACTACGCCGCCGCCTTCGCCCTCGCCGCCCAGGAGCGCCTGCGTACCCCCACCGCCAGCGACGACGTGTCGACCGACATGGCCGAGGAGTTGATGGCGGAGTACGTCGCCGGCTTCGCCGAGGCCGGCCTGCTGGAGACCGACGACCCGCGTCTGGCCACCGAGCACCTCTTCGCGCTGACCGTCCTGTTGGCCTACAACCAGCAGCCCGACCCGGCCCGCGTCGATCCCGACCGGGTCAGAAAGACCATGATCGACGGCGTACGCGCCTTCATCCGCGCCTACGGCGCGCGTTGATCTCCGTCCGCCCTCCCCGGCTCGCGCGACGCGCGCCCTGCCCGGCTCACGCGGCGCGGCGCTCGTCGACCGGGCGGCGGCGTAGGGCGGGTTCGATCAGGGCCGGCGGCACGTATGCCTGGTCGAGTCGGGTGACGTCGGTGCCGGGCGGGACGATCTCGTCGATCCGGTCGAGGACGTCGTCGGAGAGCGCGACGTCGACGCCGTCGAGCAGGCCGTCGAGCTGGTCCAGGGTGCGGGCACCCAGCAGCGCGCTGGTCACGCCCGGGTGCGCGATGGCGAAGGCCATGGCGAGGTGGGTCAGCGGCACGCCGACCTCCTCGGCGAGCGGGACGAGCCGTTCGACGACGTCGATCCGGCGTACGTCGGTGAGGTGGCGGAAGAGGTGGGCCCGCCGCAGGTCGTTCTGCTCGCCCTTGCGTACCCGGCCGGTGAGCATCCCCTGGCCGAGCGGGCCCCAGACCAACGTGCCCATCCCGTAGCGCTGGGCGGTCGGCAGCACCTCGTTCTCGATGCCACGGTTGAGGATCGAGTACGGCGACTGCTCGGTGCGGAACCGTGCCAGTCCGCGTCGTTCGGCGATCGTCTGCGCCTCGACGATGTCACCGGCCGGGGTGTTGGACGATCCGATCGCCCGCACCTTTCCGGCGCGGATCAGGTCGGTGAGCGCGGAGAGCGTCTCCTCGATGTCGGTGTCCGGGTCCAGCCGGTGCACCTGGTACAGGTCGATGTGGTCGGTGCGCAGGCGGCGCAGGGAGTCCTCGATCGCGGTCATGATCCAGCGTCGGGACGTGCCCTGCTGGTTGGGGTCGGTGCCCGTCGGCCGACTGAACTTGGTGGCCAGGACGACGGTGTCCCGCCGCCCCACGAGCGCCCGGCCGACGACCTCCTCCGAGTCGCCGTACGCGTCGGAGGTGTCGATGAGGTTGACGCCGGCGTCGAGTGCCTTGTGGATCACCCGGACCGAGTCCTGCGGGTCGGGGTTGCCGACCTGGGTGGCGAACATCAGCGCGCCGAGCGCGTACGGACTGACCTTGATGCCGGTCCGGCCCAGGGAGCGGTAGTGCATGATCGTCTCCTCGCGGTATTGTCAGGTAAAGCGGAATGGTTTTCCGGAACTATACGGAACAGCTTTCCGGAACAGCAAGGGGGTTGATGTGTCGGAGGCTGGTCCACAGGCGGTCGGGCGGGTGCCGCGCCGGAAGCGCACCGACGCGCAGCGCAACGTCGACGCGCTGCTCGACGCGGCGAAGACGGTCTTCGGCACCGCCGGCGTGGACGCGCCCGCGAAGGAGATCACCGATCTGGCCGGCGTCGGGGTCGGCACGCTCTACCGGCACTTTCCCCAGCGCTCCGACCTGATCAAAGCGGTGATCGAGCGGGAGATCGACGCCTGCGCCGACGCGGGCCCGGCGCTGGCCGCCGCACACGAGCCGCTGGCCGCCCTCGCCGGGTGGCTCGACCGCCTCGCCGCGCTCGTCGCGACCAAACGAGGCTTCGCCGCGGCGTTGCACTCCGGCAATCCGGCGTACGACGGCCTCTCCGGCTATCTGATGGAGAAGCTGGGCCTGCCCCTCGAATCCCTGCTCGACAGCGCGACGGCGGCCGGCGAGATCCGGGCCGAGGTCAGCCCGCAGGACCTGATCTATGCGGTCGCGAAGCTGTGCGCGCCGATGCCGGACGAGGAGCCCGACTACGCGCGTCGCATGGTCGCGCTCCTGGTCAACGGCCTACGGTCCGGTGACGTGCAGCGCTGAGACCACGGGGAAAGGGCCTTCGTCAGAGCGGGGAGCAGACGTCGTTGCGCCATGCCCAGGCGGCGATCTCGACGCGGTTGCGAACGGCGAGCTTGCGCTGCACGTTGGCCAGGTGCGTCTTGACCGTCGACAGCGTCACGAAGAGCCGTCCGGCGATCTCGTCGTTGGTGTTCCCGTGCGCCACGAGCCGGACCACGGCGAGTTCGCGTTCGGTGAGCGGCTCGGTGGGGGGCGCCTCCGGCGTCTCGGGTTCGTCCCCTCGGCGCGGTGCCAGGTGCGACAGCAGACGTACGGTCACCGCCGGGGAGATCAGCGAGGTCCCGGCGGCGGCGGCGCGTACCGCCTCCACCAGCAGGTTGGGTGACGTGTCCTTGAGCAGGAACCCGCAGGCGCCGTTGCGGAGCGCCCGGTACACGTACTCGTCTAGGTCGAAGGTGGTCACGATGAGGACGTTCAGCGGGTTCCGGACACCCGGACCGGCCAGCAGCCGGGTCGCTTCGAGGCCGTCGAGCTTCGGCATTCGGATGTCGAGCAGGCACACGTCGGGGCGGAGCCGGCGGGCCTGGTCCACGGCGGCCTCGCCGTCCGCCGCCTCGGCCACCACCTCGATGTCCGGCTGGGTGGTGAGGATCATGCGGAACGCCGTACGGATCATGTCCTGGTCGTCGGCGAGCAGAAGTCGGATCGTCATCTGAGCTCCTTCACGGCTGTTCCGGATGCTGCCCGGCGCAGCTCCGATCGCCATCGACCCGTCGCAGGGCGGTCGGTGATCGGCAGGACGGCGGTGACCCGCCAACCTGACTCGACCGACCCGGCCGAGAGGTCACCGCCTGCGGCGCGTACCCGCTCGCCGAGGCCGGTCAGGCCGAAGCCGCCAGCCGGTAGCGGCGACACGGTCGGACGGCCGTCGTTCTCGACCATCACCTCGGCGTGATCGGGTCGATCGGGGTGGACCCGGACCCGGATGTCGATCCGGGTCGTTCCGCTGGTGTGGCGCAACACGTTCGTCAGGGCCTCCAGGACGGTATGGTGCGCCGCGTCGAGGCTGGCCGGGGGCCACGGCCGGTCGGACAGCGCCTCGTCGACCGAGACCGTCGGCGGGGGATGTCCAGGCGTCAGGGTGCCGACGACCTCGGTGAGCATCTCGTCCAGACCGGCATGCGCGGTCGCGGTGGCGGGTGTCTCGTCGCGCAGGATGCCGACGAGCTTGCGCATCGAGGTGAGGGCCTGCCCGCCGGCTTGTTCGACGCCGGCCAGCAACTCGTCCAGATCCTCGGCCGACGGCGCGGCACCGGAACTCGTGACGAATCGGATGGCACGCGTCTGCGCGACGATCGCGGTCACGTGATGGGCGACGTAGTCGTGCAGGTCGCGGGCGTGGTCCATGCGCTCCGCCTGCCGGGCCAGCCGGTCGAGGTCGGCCCGGCGGCGCTCCAGCAGGCGCAGATAGAGGCCGAGCAGCGCCAGGAACAGCACCCAGGCGGTCAGCGCGACGACGAGCACGTCGCCGTACTGCGACATCGTTCCCGCGTTGACCGGATGGAGCAGGACCCGGGTCGGCAGCACGGCGATCGCGAGGATCGCCAGGGCGGCCGGACCCGCCGCGCGCCGGAGCGGATGCTGCATGACCAGGCGGATCACCGCCACCGAGAGCACGGCGAGTTCCACGATGCCGAAGGTGTGCTCCGGGCGGAGCGTCGGCACGAGCCCGAAGGCGGCCGAGACCGCGAGAGAGACCGCCGCCGCCACGGCGAGGGCGATCGGGCGGGCCTCGGCGAGCAGCACCACGGCGACCGCGAGCAGCCCGCTGACGATCAGGCCGAGCGTGGCGGGCAGGGTGGGGCCGTCCAGCCCTTCGAGGACGACGAGGACCGCCGCCACGGCGGCGAGCAGACCCGCCGTCACCCGCTGTGACCTGCGAGGGCCCGGAAAGATAACGAACACGGAAGGCCACGGTACGACACCGGCGTGCAGGCGGCGTAGTTCTTTCGGCCGACTCCCCGCCGGATCGCTCGGCAACACGGCCGAGGTGTGCGCCCGCCCCGGCAACGCACGATCGACACCGCACCGAACAGACGAGCGGAGAAGATCGTGGCAACGACAGTGCAGGCCGAGGGCCTGCGAGTGAGAACCGGCCGGTACGTGGCCGTCGACGGCGTCGACCTGGACCTGGGTCCCGGCGTCCACGGGCTGCTCGGCCCGAACGGCGCCGGCAAGACCACCCTGATCCGGGCGCTGGCCACCGTGCTGCCCCCGTACGCGGGTCGGCTCCGGTTGCGGGGACAGTCGATGGATTCGCGGCCCGACCTGCGGGCGGTGCGGCGTGGCCTGGGCTACCTGCCCCAGGAGTTCGGCTACTACCCGCGCTTCACCGTGTCCGAGTTCGTCGAGTACATGGCGTGGACCAAGGACGTACCCGGCGGCCGACGTCGCCGTGCCGTACGCCACGCGATCGAGCGGGTCGGTCTGACCGACCGGGCCGACTCCCGGATGAAGGCGCTCTCCGGTGGCATGCTGCGACGCGCCGGCATCGCCCAGGCGATCGTGAACGAGCCGGACCTGCTGCTGCTCGACGAGCCGACCGTGGGCCTCGACCCGCAGCAGCGGCTCGACTTCCGGGCCCTGCTGCGTGACCTCGGCGAACGCTCCTGCGTCGTCGTCTCGACCCACCTCGTCGAGGATGTGGCCGCCGCCTGCACCAGCGTCGTACTCGCCGACGCCGGCCGGATCGTGTTCCACGGCACGCCGGACGACATCGCGGCGGCCGGCGGTCCCGGCGACGCCGGGGACAGCCCGATCGAACGCGGCTACTCGGCGCTGATCGGGCGGCACCGCGCCGGACTGGTGGTGGCGCCGTGAACCGCATCCTCCGGATCGAGCTACGCCGTTCCGACGCGCTTCTCGCGGGTGCCGTGACCGCCGCGCTCGGCGTGGCGGGACTCTATGTGCTCGCGTTCACCGGGCAGACCGCCCTCTGGGACCAGCAGTGGAACCTCCTCGCCGTCTTCCAGCGCATCATGCTGGTGATTCTCTGGCCGCTGGCGCTGGCGGCCGGCGCCTGGCAGGCCGGCCGGGACCGACGCCACCGGATCGAGGAACTGCTCGGCACCACACCGGCTCCCCGCTGGCGGCGCACCGGCCCGTTCGCCGTGGTCACGGCGGCCTGCCTCGCTGCCGGTTTCCTGCTCGTGCTGCTCGGCGGGGCACCGAAGGTCGCCGCCACCGCCGGGTACCCGGGCACCGGTTGGCCGGCGGTGACGCTGGTCGGCGTACTGGCCCTGGTCGCCGCCGGGTGGCTCGGCCTCGGCGTGGGCCGGTTGCTGCCGTTCGCGTACACCCCTGCGGTCCTGGGTGTGGGTGGTCTCGCCGGACTTCTCGCGGCGATCGAGCTGACCCGGCCCAGCGAGGCCACGGACCCCGGCGCGGCCCTCCTGCTGCCCTTCTTCACCAGCACGATCTCCGAGTTCGAGATGGTCGCCAGCGCGGTGAGCGCGGGCCAGGCCTGGTGGTTCGGTGGGTTGGCCGCCGGGGGACTGGTGCTGTTCCTCGTGAGGAACCCGCTGGTACGGCTGCTCGCCGTCGTCCCGCCGGCACTCGGCCTGGCGCTCGCCGCGCCGATGCTGACCGTCCCGCTGGAGGAGGCGTTCCCGGTCGACCCGGCCGCAGTCGCCGAGGTCTGCACCACCGACGACGGGCCACGGGTCTGCGTCACCGCCGCCCACAGCCGGGAGCTGCCCGCTCTCGTCGCACCGGCCCGGGAAGCACTGCGCATGATGGCCACGCTGCCGGACGCGCCGACCTCGGTCCACGAGGCGGCACCCGGCCGCGACCGCCCACAGCCAGCTTCCGAGGCGTGGGTGGACACCGACAACCTCGGTGCCACCGACGATCCCGCCGAGCTGACCGCCCGCATCCTGGCCGGTGCCGGTACGCCGCTCTGCGTCCGCGCCGACGACGACGCGTACCTCGACGTGCTGCGCGCCCGCTCCGTGGCGGCGGCCTGGCTGCACGGCACTCACCCGGTGCCCGGTCAGAGCCTCTTCGGGGACGAACAGGCCGTGCGGGAGCAGATGTGGCAGACCTTCACCGCGCTCCCCGCCGACGAGCAGCTACGCCGGATCGCCGCCGTCCGCGCTGCCGGCCTGACCTGCGGTGACCAGGCAGCCGCCCTCGGCATCGGCGCCGACCGATGACGGCGACGCTGCTGTTCCTGCGCTCCCGTGAGGTGCCGGGCGGGCTGCTGTTCGCGGTGCCGGCGATGGCCCTTCTCGCCTGGTTCGGCGCCATCCAGACCCACCCCAGCCACGCCGTGACGACCGCCGCCCTCGCCCTGGCACTGGGCGTGGCCGTCCTCGGGTACGGCCTCGGCGGGCCGGACGGCACCCTGGACGCGACCGCCGCGATCCGCTGGGCCCCGCGCCGAGCGGCACACCTGGCCGCCATCTTCGTGGTCGCGTCCGCCGTGGTGACGGCCGTGACGACGGCGCCGGTCGGCATCGTCCTGCGGGACGCGGCGGGCTTCGTCGGGCTAGCCGCCCTGGCGGTGGTGGTGTTCGGGCGGCGACTGGCCTGGACGCTGCCGGTGGTCACGGGCTGCGTGTCCGCCGCCATCCCGGCCGTCCCGGAACCATTCGCGCTGTACCTGCTCACCTGGGCGGGCCAGCCGTCGGACAGTGTCGCGGCCACGGTGACCGCAGGGGTTCTCGCGGTGATCGGTGTGAGCGCCTACGTGATCCGTGGTCCCCGCCTGATCAGCCCGGTCAGCTGACCCCGTTCCGCCCGTGGTCCGTCGCTCGGCGCCCGTGGTCCGGCGGGTCGCCGGTCGATGGGCTGTTCGCTGGGAGATCCGCGGCGCAGCGCATACTCGACCGGTGTCCTCCCAGCAGCACAAGAAGATGCGGCAGCGGTATGTGAGTATCGGCAGCGGGGAGCTCGTTTCCGTCGTGGTGTTCGCCGTGGTGGCATGGCGGGTCACACCACGATTCGCAGACCCGACGGATGTACGCGCTCTGTGGTCCGCGCTCGTTCCGCTCCTGCTGATCCTGATTCAGGGCGGGGCGTACTGGCTGCTCGCGCGTCGCTGGATCGGGACGGGCCACATGCCGCGCGGGCTCGCGGCGGTGTATCGCGTATTTCGCGTGGTCGATGTGGCCATCCTCGCCGGCGGTCTGGTCGGGGTGCTCGTATGGTTCCCGGACTCCCTCGCCATGAGCGCCCTGGTGGTCGGAATCTGGCTGTTCGGTGTGCTCGAGTATGTGAACTACTTCGTGGTGAGGCTGAGCTACCCGCTGCGCACCTGGTTGTCGCAGGTCGCCCGAGGACGATCACCACGGCTCGTCCAGGACCTGCGCCGCAGCCGGCAGCGGCCTGCGGTGCACTATCAAGGCAGCACTGACTGAGGACGCGTCCCCGCGGTGGTGGTCCCCTCCGGTCCGTCTCGACTTCCCGACGCCAACCGGGTCCGCCCGGGGACGTGCGGTCGGTGTGTGATCCGCTGGTCGCGGTGCCAGCGCTGATCACCCCAGGAGCTTCCTGCGGTACGCTGACAGCCGCCGCCGAGCGGCGTTGATCGTCCGGCCCTCGTAGCTCAGGGGATAGAGCATCGGTTTCCTAAGACGACGCTCTATCTGTACCCGGAGGCTGACTACCTGCGGTTTTCTATTTTGTTTTCGTGGTATTGGGTCGCACATGCGCATGGCTGTGCTCGCTTGCCGAAGATCAGCAGAACGGGCGTAAGCCCTGCTCAGGCCGTGCCTCGGTCGGATTGACCCGTCCTTGCCGAGATCCGGTGAAGGTGCCGTGCCGCGTCAGTTTACGGTGCCGTGAGAGCGTGGGCCAGCAGCGTGGCGAGTTTGGCTGTGCGGGCTGGGTGGATGCGTCGGGTGGTGAGGTCGCCGGGGAGGGCGAGGTCGTCGGCGCGGCCTGTCACCACGGCCTGTCGCGGGTGCTGCTGGGGCACCGGAAGCCGGATCCGACCACGCGGGCGCCGCCGTGGCGGCGCGCACGCGGCGTCACATCCCCCGGAAGAGGGCCGAGGGCGCGGGCAGGTGCTCAGAAACCGATCAGGAACATCAGACCAGCGACGATCAGCCCGGCCTCCACGAGGCCGACGAACAACCGGTCGCTGATCCGCCCCACCGTCCTGCGGCCCGCCCACGCGCCCAGCAGCGCCGCGGGCGTGAGCGCCCGCCTGAACAGCAGTACTCTGCCGTCGAGCAAAGCGCCCGCGCCGTACGCAGCGATCTTCGCGCCGTGCATAGCCAGCGCGCTGGCCGCTTCGGTGCCGATGTAGGTGGCACGGGTCAACCCGTACGCCAGGAAAATGGCGCCGTCAGCGGGCCCACCGAGCCGAGCAGCGCTGCGGCCGGGATGCCTGCCGAGTCGCTCGCTCCCTGAATCGCGGGCGCCAGCCGCGTCGCCGGACGAAGAACGTCGATCGGCGAGGGCCGCGCTCCACAGCAGGTGGAGCAATGCGTGTCGTCAAGTTCCTGCACCCGCACGGCGTGCAGCTCGGCCCA
This sequence comes from Verrucosispora sp. SN26_14.1, assembly GCF_004307965.1. Taxonomy (NCBI): domain Bacteria; kingdom Bacillati; phylum Actinomycetota; class Actinomycetes; order Micromonosporales; family Micromonosporaceae; genus Micromonospora; species Verrucosispora sp. SN26_14.1. The sequence goes on from NZ_SISL01000011.1 coordinate 11,681, forward strand.
ATTATTCGACCCCGTTGAGCAAGACCGGCCGAGGCTAACCACCCGCGCTGATGGCTTTGCCGGTTCAATGCTGGCCGGGATGAACGGACCACCGTGAGAACGGCAGGGCATGCGGCCGAGGCCATTATCACGGGGTTTCGGCTTGCCTGCGCATTTTCTTCATTCCGTTGTATGCGCACGACGTGCTGCAATACTGGCGGCGTTTGTCGCGCGCCCGAAACGCCGTTGCGCAGTTCCGGCAGGCGATCAGCAGCGGCAAGGGTCGGCTCTTCTCAAAGAAGCGCGGGCTGCAGTAGAGTTGCCTTGCGCTCTTTGCGATGAACTCGTTGCCACATGTCTTGCACGGCGGGCGGCTGAAGGCGCGGTTCCGGCGCGCGGGGCGATAGCACTTGGTGCTGCAGTAAATCTTGTTGCGGTCAGGCGACCTGAAGGTGGTCGAACATGTGGGGCAGGTCGATTCGCGGCTGCGCATTCCCTCGGTCCTGCATTTGTGATTACAGAACCGTCTCCCGAGACCGTGTTTGGCCAGCAGTGGTGCGCCGCAGTTGTCACATACCTTCGACCAGAAGACGGGCTCGGCGGTCGCCGGACCCAAAATCTCCTCGTCCTCGGGGTGCACGGCAATGTGTGCAGCCCATGCTCCGGGGTTCGCCCGGTAGAAGTCCAGCAGGTAGTTGATGGCGCTGCCAATTGCGGTGACGGAGTCGCCGAGCGCGCCGATGCCGGCGTTGCATCGGGCGCAGATGAGGCCGCGGAAGCGCCCTGTTTCATGGCAGTGGTCGATCGCCCATCCCTTTTCCAGAGTACTGGGATCCTGACCGCATACCGGGCAGAGCCCTCCGAGTTGCCGCGTCATTCGATCGAAGTCCTCGAGTGTGAGACCGAACTTCGCCAGCGCTTCCGCTCGTTTGCGGATGGTCACGCAGGGACGGCAGTAGCTTGACTTGGCGCTGAAGTCGCTGCGAAGGTCGCCGCATCGGGCGCACGTCCTAGTTTTCACGGGCGCTGCTCTCGAGGTAGGCGCGGGCTCTGAGCAAGGTGGCGAGCGAGTCGCCCAGGAGCCCGATGCCGGTGTTGTGAGCCCCGCAGACCAATCCGCGGAACAATCCGGATTCGTGACAATGGTCGACCACGAGCACACCCCGTACGGGCGGTTGCCGACAAATGGCGCAGACTCCTGCCTGCTTCTCCAGTGCCTCTTCGTACTGCTCGAGGGAGACGCCGTACTTGCGCGCTACCGTTTGCAGGGCGTCGTAGGGCCTTCGGTACTTGCGGGTGCAGTCCTTGCAGCGCCGGTCTCTCCCGTCCGGCTGATGCCGATCGCGATAAAAACAGGACGTGTCCTTGGCCTCTGTGCACGTCATGCAGATCTTGACTGCCGGGCTGGTCTCCACGTCCTGGTTCTAGCAGCACGGTCCGACAAGTTCACCGCCACCGGTCCTCTCCCGTCGTCGAGAGGCCGTGGCGATCGCGGAGCGGTTGGCCGCCATCAAGGTCGGGCGATCGGCTGCCGCGCCGCTACGCGGTTTGCCACCGCATGATGTGGACCAGCCACGGAACAGGCACGTGCCGTCAATGGGGCGATCACGGCCTCTACACCTGGCCGGCGTTCATGGCCTTCAACACGGTCGCCGGATGAGGCGGCACCAAGCCGGTAATGCACGCGATTAGGCTTGGAAAACCGTTGCGCGCCTACGATCACGGTCAGGGCGAGTTCGGACTTCGTCGGATTCGGGAGCGGCGGAGCGAGGAAGCGGTGCCCGGTGTCGCCGTCGCGGGAAGCTGGCTGGGGCGGGACACGATGATCACATCGATGATGTCGTCCCGTTCCAGGAGCGCTGCGGTCGTGATGTCGTGTTCCTGGTTGGAGGCCGAGGCATCGTAGATGAACACGATGAGCTTCGTGTAGGTGCCGCGCTCGCGCAGATAGGCGATGGAGTCCTCGAGGATCTCCTTCTCGACCTTCTTGAAATCGGTGGCGGAGCGTACGTACTTGATCTCGATGAGTATGCCGAGGCGCGGGATGCCGAAGTCCGCGCGGTAGGAGCTGTGACCGAGTCGCGGCAACGGCTCTTCATCGACGAGGTCGCTGAACACGGATCGGAGCATGATCCAGACGATGTCCTGGACCTCGCGTTCGGAGTTGACCTCCCAGCGGATCGGGTGCCGGACGTCGTCCGGATCGTCCCAGCGCCAGCGCTTCATCGCGGCGGGGAACCGGCGCAGCACGATGCCGACGTGGCTGCGGGTGAGGACCGTGCTGTCGATGCTGGCGTCGATGATCCGGCCGGCTGCGGCGCGCACCAGGGCCGCATCGCAGGTGGATAGGTCGGCGATGTCGGTGCGCAGGAGGCCGGTGAGGATCCGGCGCTGGATCAGCTGCAGATCGGCGGCTGGATCGGCAAGTCGCGCTGTGCTGGCGATCGACATCCAGTGCACCATGCAGAGTTCCGGCAGGTTCTTGACACCGGCCAACCCGCCGAGCGGCGCCGGCTCATCGGTCAGGACGGCCAGAGAGTGCCGACGCGCGAGGTCGGTGCGGGGGTCGTCGGCGCGGAACCTGGAGTCGTGCAGGACATCCAGGAGCCAGCTGTGAAACGCCAGCAACGCGTCCCGGGCGACGAGCGCGGCGAGCGTGATGCCCAGCAACTGCCGTCGGTCAGTCACGAAGGTCGTTCGATCGGCTGGGAACGGGTCGCGACGCATCAGGTCGCGCAGACCGTCCACCAGGCGTTCGTTCATACCGAGGTCGCGGTGATCCCTGAAGTCGTGCAGGGCGAACCCGAGGACGGCGAGCCCCGGGGCGTGGCGCAGCCTGTCGGTGTGTTGGTTGAGCCATTGCGCGGTCAGCGGGTTCACCTCCCAGGCGAACGAGACGTCGACGCTGCTCAGGAAGTGGTGGGCGAAGAGCCCGTCGAGGTCCCCAGGCTTGTTGGCGTAGCCAAGGTGCGAGTCGAGAGCCGCCATCTGGTCGGCGAGTTGCGCGACGACGACCGTTTGCGCATCAGGCCCCTGGCCCGTCATAGGAACCACCTGCTGGTCCGGAACGCCGTGCGCAGGATGTCGGCGTTCCAGTTGCGGACGTGCCGGAGCTGGCCGAGCAGGGACGCGATCAAATCGGAGTACATAATCGTGACCGGGGACCTCGACGGGTAGAACCGGCGCCATGACATCGCGGTGAACCGGAACGCCTGACCGGCCAGGTATTCGATGTCGGTGAACGTCGACGCACGGTGCAGCTTGAGCAGCAGTGGTCGGGGCAGCCCGTGGGTGGGCCGCTTGATGTCGTACGGCCCGGAGACGGTGAGTAGCACCTCGCAGGAGCTGATCGTCACGGCGTGCCCACGCTGGGGGACGTAGCGCCCTTTCGGCTGGCGGCGCCCCGAGGGCATTGCGGCGTTGCCGACACCCTGGGCGGCGGTGTCGAACAGGTACCAGTCATGCTCGTCGCTGACGTGCACGAACGCGAACTGCACGGCACGGAACTCGGCGAGCAGCCCGGAGACGAGGTCCTTCACGGCCTCGGCCTCGGTGTCCTTGAGCGGTTTGAAGACGTGGAAGATCAGCCGGATCGCGTCGTCGGGCCGCCAAGCGTTGCGGCTCTTCACCTCGTCGATGCAGACCCGCAAGGCGCGCAGGAGTTCATCGGGGTACCTGTCGTAGTCGGCCTCGCGGGACATGTTGGACAGCAGGTAGTTGCCGTCGGCGCTGAAGACAGTAGTGATACCGACGACCCGCTCGGGTGCGCTGAACCGGCTCGGCTTGATGTGCGCGCTGCCGATGCCGATCACCAGCTCATGCATGATCGTGCCCGGTGCTGCGATCACGAACGGGATCCCGCCCAACTTCGCGTAACACTGCAGCGCCATGCTGTCGAGCGGATACGCGATATCGCCGCGTCCGATCGTCTCGTACTGGATCTCCTGGACGGGGACGCCCTGGCCCATCAGCGTGGACTTCGCCACGAGGTACGGGCTGTCGTCCCCTTGCAGGTCCTGCTGCGCCTCGCTGGTGATCACGATCGCCAGATGCGGCTTCTCGTCGCGGTCGAGTGCGGCGAGACACGCGTCGCGGTACGCGGTCACATCGCGGGGACCGGTGGCGTCAAATGCCTCAATGCGGATATCACAGTCCGTGAGGCGGTACTTGCGGGCGAAGCCCTCCGTGAACACCTTGGCGTTCGGGACGCCGCGCCGGAACTGATTCATGAAGACCTCGACGCTGCCCTGATATGGGCGTGGCGTCATGACGAGGATCCGCGGCCGGCGAGGCGAGAACGACTCCGAGTCGAACGGACCCAGCCGCGTCAGCCCCCGCTGCGCCGACTTGTCGGTCTTGCCGCCACCCGGGTCGAAGACGAAGGTCGGCTCCGCGAATGGCGTCGACCGCACCTGACCGCCACTGCTTCCGGTCGAGCCACTTCCCAGCGGCACCCCGATCTCGACCTCGACATCCGCGGCGATCCGCAGCGGCCCGCCTCGTGCGAGCCGCCTGGCCAGCGAGGTGATCCGTCCGAGGCGCCCCTCGGCCCCGGTCAGAGCGAACGCCTCCTCCTCGAGCCGCTCCAGCAGCGGCCCCTGGCGCCCACCGGTAAGGAAGGCGACGACGTCCTGGAAGGTGTCGAGGCGCCCCTCCAGCCACGCCTCGCCGGCACCGACCTCCGATACTGCGGGGGCGTCACGTAGCTGCAACCGCCCGGCGCGTACCGACTCGACCGCCCCAACCAGCTTGCGGTAGGCGCACTCGTCGAGATGCGGGTTGTACGGCACCTCACCGGTCTGGGCGAGCACGTACCGGCCCTCGACGCCGAACCCGCGGTCGAGCAGATCCTGCACGGTGAGGTCGAACTCGTACCTGGTCTTCAGGCCTACGACGATGCCCATCCTCGCCGACGGGCCGCTGGCCCGGGCATCGAGACGGTACTGCGGGAACACGTGCACACCCGCGAGCGCCTCCCGCTGGTCGCCCGCGCACTGAGCGAGCAGGTCCTGCTGGCGGTACCGGGAGACGAAGCCGGGCTGCTTGAACGAGCGCAGTTTGTATCCCATCCCGATGATCTCGTTGATCAAGGCCTCGCGCACCAGGCGCATGGTGAGATGGCGGAAGTCGCTGATCGGGAACTTCTGTGCGGTGCCGACGGGCAGGCTTTCTGCGGTGAGCGGCACGCATACAATCTGATTGCCCTCGCGGGCCACCACGTGCGTCCTCTGCAACTCGGTACGGAGCCCGTCAAGCCGCTCCCTCGAGTCGAACGGGACAACGCCCGCGTGGAACGCCTGTCCGTGGAACCGGACCGGCAGGAAGTTCGCCACCAGACTCGGCGCCGCCCGTTGGGGCGGGGCGGGCACTCCACGCACTGCCTCGACCACCTTCCTCCTCCACTTGCTGCGGCTACGCTCGCGTTCATCCTCGGCCCGGGCGGAGCGCACCTGGCCGGACAACCACGCTACCCAGGGGGTGCGACAAGCAGGCCCTGTGGAGGCCAGGGCTGGCAGGTCAGCCGATCAGGGGTGGTTGTGAGGCGTGGCGAATGATCACCACGTGGTGGCGTGCCCGGGTGATCGCGACTCGAAGGAGCCGCCGGCGAGACTGAATGTCGTCCTCTTTACTCGTGTGATCGATGAGCTGGTCATTACCGAACCTGGTCTCAGCGATGACGACGCCATCGAACTCCTTACCTTTTGATTTGTACATGTTCATGAAGGTCGTGGTCGCGGCCTCATCGGAGGGAATTGCCTCGATCATCCGGTTCGCCAAAACTCGACGCACCACCGCTGCCGCGTCTAGGTACGTGGTGCCGTTCCACGCGTCAGTGAGCGCCCAAGCGATCGCATCGGTTGCTTTCAGTAACCGGATGAGGCGGGCCTTGCCGAAGATTTCTTTCAACTCGTTGGACCCGCTCAATCGGGCGCGAGCGAGTTGCCAGTCCTGTACTGGACTACCGGTGAACTGGATTCCGTTGGAGCAGGCGGCGGCGACCGCCTTGACGGTTCCTGATCGGACCTTCGCTCCGGCAGCGATGTCCGCTAGCGCGCGCTCAAGAACTGCGGCCTTCGCTTTCGCTCCGGGCGTCTTGGTGGACTTCACACGGTAGAAGTTGCAGATGAGTTCCACCGTCGCGGTGAGTGCCTCGTCTGGGTCGACGCCGGGCCATTCCATAATCGACGCGACCACGTAGGCGGACGCGGATGCCAGGTCCTGGTCGAGGTTGAGTTCGTGGTCCACAGCCGGGTAGGGGGTCCCGTCGATCTCGATGTCTGTCGCCGCTGCCTCCGACAGTCGACCGACGAGCGAATTGGTCGGGGCCAGAACCGCGATGATGGGCTCTCTGCCCAGTTCCTTACGCAGATGCTGGCGCAGCGCGATCAGGTACTGATGAGCCAGTACCTCTACTTTCCGGTAGTTGTATGTGGCGTAAGTAAGGTTGTCCGGCACCGGGATGCTGGGGTCATTCCGCAGCACCGCGTTCGCGTATGCGAGCAGGCCCTGCCCAGGGCTGCGGTGATTGTCCTTGGACAGGTCGAATGACTTCGGCTGCAGGGTGTCGATGGCGTGTTGGATGCGCTCCTCGTTGACGCCAGGCAGGTGGTCGTAGATGCGCTGATCGGGGTCTGCGAGGCAGAGAATCGTCGACGTCGCGCTCAGCGCACGGATCGCTCGCCACTGGTCGTCGTTGGTGTCCTGGAACTCATCCACGATTACGACCGGGTATGCGTCGCCGTAGAGAGCGGCGAGGATAGGGTAGCGCTCGAAGAGGTCGGCTGCTGTGCAGGCCAGCAGGTCGAACACGTACTTGCCGTCGGCGGCCAGCCGGCGGGTTTCGGCAGCCCAGTCGCCCTCGAACGCCGCCTGCATCTGCTGCTCTTGGTCAGGGGTGATGAAGGACGAAGGCTTGCCGGTTCGCAACCAGCCGTGGCTGCGCACGATGTCCATGAAGAAGGCGTGGAACGTGCGAACCTCCAACCGCCGTCGAGTCTGCCGGTTGAGCACCCCTGCCATCCGGTCGGTGATCTGCCGTACCGCCGCTCGCGAGAAACTGAGGAACAGCACAGACTGTTCCGGCTTGAGGGCGGGAACGACCTCGCGTGCTTTTAGTAGGGCGATGGTCGTCTTGCCGCAGCCAGGGCCTCCGACGATAAGCAAGTGACCCGATGCCGCGAGGATGTCGAGTCGGGGATGATCAAGATTCATCGGCGGCTTCGTTTGCACCATCGGTCGCCGTTTCGGTGGCCGTCTTCTCAGCCAGCACCTGGTTAATCTCCATAAGGAAATCGACGACTGTCGCCGGAAGATCCGCCTGGGTGCGGCATTCTCCAACGAGTAAAGGCGCGTAGCCATCGAACGATCCCTTGCGCTTTTTCAGCACGTGACGGGTGTGGTCTCTGACGGCTTCCTCGCCTGCGCTGGCATCCAGGATGCCACACTCCTGCGGATAGTCACTTCTGGTGCTGACGGCAGTACAGAACCGGCGTTGAATTTCGACCGGAATCTCGTTGGTCAACAGCTCTTCGATGCCCGCATAGCCGATCACCCGGTAGATGGTGAAGTCGGCGGTCTTCGAGGTCTGTTCGGCGGTCAACGGGCTGGTCGGCGTGTCATGAATACCGAACACAGGCTTGCCCATCGCTGCGAAGACCGGCGCATACAGCGGCACCGACGTGTCCCCGCCGGCGTCGAACAGCGAGATGCCCGTCAGGTCGAGGTGCTGATAGTCCGACGTCGGGTCCTGCTCAAGGATGTCGGCGGCGACCCGCAGGGTGGCGAGCTCAGTGGCTCCTTCGACGACACAGACCGCGCGTGCCAGGACCGCCTCGGCGAACTGACGCTGGTTGGTCCAATACTTTTTGATCTTGTAATCGGCTGGGAGAGTAACCGGCCAGCTGGTTAGCGTCCCGGCGTCGTCGCGGGCCACGGTCACCACGTGGTCAGGATCGAACATCTCTATGACGTAGGGCGAGTGCGATGTGACGATCACCTGGTCCATCTCGTCGAGCGTGAACCGGACCAGCCTGCGCTGGGCATGTGGCGGGAGCGCAATCTCCGGCTCCTCCATCGCGAAGATAACTGACTGGTCCTCGGTCAGTTGCGCGATGTAGGTGAGTAGTGCGAACACCAGAAGGTTCAGTGATCCGGTGCTCAGCCGGTTGAACGGAACCGGGTACGTGCCCGGCTGGGTCGACACGAACAGCCGCAGGACTTCGCGCAGATGTTCACGGGTGAGATCGGATACGTGCACGTCCACAGCCGCTGGATGGTCGCTGAGGTTGATGAACTGGCTGACGAGTTTGCGGACCTCGAGGCGGATCTTTGCGAAGCCCGAGCCATCCCCGGTGACCACTACCTGGTCCACATCGCGAAGCGCCCGCTCCCACAGCGACGCGTCGGTGCCCTGCGCCTCAAGCCGCACGATCGTATCGATCAGTGATCCCCGTTGGAAGCTGAGCGCTCGACTTCCCGTGCGATTGGCGCGTAGGTAGATGAACCCGCACATTCGCTTGTCCTCGCGCTTGAAGGGCTTGAGACCCTGTCCTAGGTCACCCTCGAAGTCGGCGAAGCTGTCGACAACAACCTCCGGGTAGGCGAAGAAGGTACCTGCGGCGAAGTCGTCCTCCTCGGGATCGAAACGACCGATGAACACCACCGGCAGACACCAAGCACCCGCCTCCGGCCCCGGCCCGGATGGTTGCAACGCAGCGACGAGGTCCTGAGCCCCTCCCGGCGCGGGTGCGGGAGGCACCACGACGTTCAGTAGGTCCTGCGAGGTCGCAGACCAGACACGCAGGTGACTGCGGAAACGGCGGGTCGCCTCTTCGGAAAGATCCGTCAAAATCACCTCGATCCTGATTTCTGGAGTGGTCCCGTCGGGCAGCAGATATTGGCCAGCAAAGAAGTCGTGCTCATCGATGACTGGTCGGCGGGTCATCCGCTCCGGGCCCAACACGAGGTCGAGGGCGTCGCAGATCGTCGACTTGCCGACACTGTTGCCGCCGACGAGCAAGGAGTGGCCCTCAAGTAGCACCGTGCCACTCTTCGCGCCGCGGAAATTTTGGAACGTGATGCGGCTTACCTTCACCTGCGCTCCTTGAGGGCCGACCATGCGGTCCGGCCAGTATGGGTCAAGCCCTGGGCGAGCGCGATGCCCGTCGGTCCTACAACAGGCACCTTTGGCGGTTCGTGGCCGGCACCCCTACCCCTCATCCGGCAAGCTTGCATCGGAGCGCTCTTGACACATCGTCACCGCCGTGAAGCATGCTTCGCGCCGACCGTGCCGGCGGCAGACCCCCATGACGGCGGGTGACCCAGACTTTTGAATCCTCTGGACTGGTGGTAGGCCGCGAGGGCTGGCGCGGGTTGACTCATCGGATCATCCGTCGATCCAACTCGCCGACCTCGTAGCGGGGGCAGGACGCGCAGTGGCGCACTTCCATGAAGGCCTGACCAGCTCCACCGCAGAAGTCGGCGCCGCACTCGCAACCAGCGTTGCACCGCTCATCACACCGCACAGCCTGATCGCGTACGACGAGCCCGCCCACTTCTCCCGGCCAAAAGAGTTGAGGGGCCACCCGCCTACAGGCTCGTAGCTCGCAGACAGCCCGATCCTGTTCGGTGTCAACGCCGTTCAACCTTGGCCCCTCCGGGACTGCACCCGGTTTGGTTGACTCCTGACCTGTGAGGATGCGTTCCTCGCTGGAAGGATGTCTGTCATGCCGAAAGCGTTTCCGCCGGAGTTCCGTCGTGACGTGGTCGCGGTCGCGCGTAAGGGCGAGGCGCCGTTGCGGCAGATCGCGAAGGACTTCGGGATCTCCGAGGGCTGTCTGCACCGCTGGCTCAAGCTCGCCGATGTCGAGGACGGTGTCCGTTCCGGGGCCACCAGCAGCGAGTCAGCGGAACTGCGAGAGCTGCGTCGGCGTAACAAGCTTCTGGAGCAGGAGAACGAGATCCTGCGGCGGGCGGCGGCGTTCTTCGCCCGGGATATCTCCCCAAAATGATGTACCCGCTGGTCGGTGACCTGGCCGCGGACGGGATCCCCGTCGCGGTGACCTGCCGGGTGTTGGGGTTCAGTAAGCAGGCCTACTACGCATGGCGCGCCGAGCCGGTGTCGCGACGTGACGTCGACGACGCCCATCTGATCAACGCCGCCCTGGACATCCACCACGATGATCCGGCGTTCGGGTACCGGTTCATCGCCGACGAACTCCCCGCCCACGGCATCACCGCCGGCCCGAACCGGGTCGCCCGGCTGTGCTCACAGCAGCGCATCTGGTCGGTGTTCGCCAAGCGCAAGGGGCTCACGCGGCGGGCCGGGCCGCCGGTGCACGACGACCTGGTGCACCGCCGGTTCAGCGCCGACGCCCCGAACCGGCTGTGGCTGACCGACATCACCGAACACCCCACCGCCGAGGGCAAGCTCTACCTGTGCGCGATCAAGGACGTGTACTCCGGCCGGATCGTCGGCTACTCCATCGACACCCGGATGAAAGCCTCTCTGGCCGTCGCGGCGCTGTCCAACGCGGTCCGACTACGCGATCCGGCCGGCACCGTGGTCCACTCGGACAGGGGCAGCCAATTCCGGTCTAGGAAATTTGTGAAGGCATTGCACCGCAACGGATTGGTCGGCTCGATGGGCCGCGTCGGCGCCTGCGGCGACAACGCCGCGATGGAATCGTTCTTCGCCCTACTGCAACGCAACGTCCTGGACCGGCAACGCTGGAGCACCCGCCACGACCTGCGCCTGGCGATGGTGACCTGGATCGAACGGACCTACCACCGCCGACGACGGCAACAACGCCTCGGACGCCTCACCCCGATCGAGTTTGAGACAATCAACCAGCCCACACACCCGACCTGAACCACTCAACCCCGCGAGTCAACCAAACCCGGGGCAGTCCCAGGCCACCCTTGCCCGAGCGGCCCAGGAAGCTATCTTCGGCCTGCCCGATACACACCTGCTAGACCCCGGGTAGACGCACCAGAGGAAAGGAGTGGAGGAAGGCACCGTGCCCGAGAAGGTGATCACCAACAAGGTTCTCTGCTACGTCGTGCGGGAAGGGCGTCTGCTCGTCTTCCGCCACACCGACTTCAGCTACGAGGAGGTGGGCATCCAGGTGCCCGGCGGCAGCGTCCGCCCCGGTGAGGACCCGGCGGACGCGGCGCTGCGCGAGGCCCGCGAAGAAACCGGACTGACCGGCTTCACCGTCGTGCGCAAGCTGGGGGAGATCGAGTACGACATCAGCCCGCTCCGCTTCGAGATCCAACGTCGGCACGTCTTCGAGCTGGCGCTGCACGGGCCGACGCCCGAGCGATGGGCGAGCCAGGAAGACCACGACGGCGAGCAGGAGCCCACCCTGTTCGAGTGCTTCTGGATACCGTTACAGGCCGCGCACGTCCTGCAGGCCGGCCAGGGCGCCCTCGTGGGCCGGCTGGTCGAGTGACCAGGAATCCGATCAGAGTCGACCATCCTCCTGATCCTGCACACGCCCGTGCCGAACTCGCTCAAATTAGCAAGAATGTGCGAATGATCCGGACAGTCGCCGATCTTCTGCACGAGCTCATGCAGCGGGAGGCAGTCAAGCTCGACGAAGTTGCAGTCAAGCACGGACCGACGATCGGCGACATGTACGAGGGCTTGACCCAGCATGTGCTTAGCAGGGCGGTTCCCAGCGAGTTCGGCCTCCGGATAGTCTCGGGATTCATCGAGGACGGGCTCGGTTCTCTGTCGGGCGAGATCGATTGTATGCTGGTATCCGGCAAGGGTAAGGAAATCCCGTATACCGGAAAGGGTGTTTGGCACACCAAAGATGTGATTGCCGTCGTTGAGATTAAGAAAAGTCTGTACGGGCAGGACTTGGCCGACGCTTTCAATCATCTTGCGGACGTAAAGAGCGTCGAGCGCAGGTATATCGACTCCGGCCAGGCCGACGAATCTCGGGCACCTGACTTAACGCTCGTTTATCGCGCTTTCGGTCAGATCACTGGGAAAACCATCTCTAGCTTGCAGGATCTCGCCCGGTTGCCGCTGGCCGATCGAGCCGTGTTCAATGCTCTGGTCAGTGAGCGCTTGGGGTCCATCCGAGTAATCTTCGGCTATCGAGGATTCCGCAGCGAGAAGAATTTTCGTGACTCCCTGCACGAGGTCATCCAGCGAAAGTCCGGAAAGGCTGGGCTCGGCATAGCCGGCTTCCCGCATCTCGTCGTTTCGGGGAAATATGCGCTCGTAAAGGCGAATGGGCTGCCCTACGTTTCCCTCGCGGCACCGCCAAAATGGCACTTCTACTGCTCAACGGAAGCATCTAACCCCCTGGCCTTTCTGCTTGAGCTCATATGGACCAGACTGGGTGAGGACTATTCACTCGGGGGTCTCTGGGGTGAGGACCTAGAGGAGGACGTCATGCACACGTTCCTGTCTGCCCACGCCAGGGTGATAGACGGGCGTCCGACGTGGGAGATCACCTATCATGACTGGCCAAAGAATGTCCTGCAGTCGACATCCGGCCTCGTTAAGCGGTGGGAGCCGGTGTACCTGGACAACGAGCAGGCCGCCGTGTTCAGTGCGCTCCTTCGCGGGAACGAAGTTGACGTCCGACAGCCAGAGCTGCTTGCCTTCCTCGCCGAGCGTCAAGTGGATACCGACCAGTTCATCGCCAGCCTGCTTGCCACTCAGCTCGTTGCGTTGAACGGCACGCGGATCGAGTTGATAACAGAATGCTGCAAAATAATTCCGCTTCCGGACGGTCACATCGTTGTTGCGGACGACAACACAGGTCGGCTTACCAGATGGGCCAAAGCGAAGTACGGTGACGGATTCGACACGGAGCCCCGTTCCTAGCCGGGCCCCTCAGCCAGCGGTGGAGCCGGAGCGCATCTCAACCGACCCAAGTGCCAGGCTTGCAGCGCTCGGCAGGTCAGGACGCTGCGCCGTGTAGGCTTCGGGCCGCAGTGCGTGGCATACGGGCGTCTGCAGCGTCCAATCGCGAATTTAGCTACTCGATCGCTGTGGCGTCGGCAACCGCGCGGTGGACCACTGCCGTGTTGGGATCGCGGGAAGATGAGCAGCAGTCGTCGTCTGAGAGACCGCCGTAGATCCCCGAAGCCTCCTCCTCGGTCGAGCACCGCTCAGGTCTGCTTCCATCCATCCGATAGCCAGCTCGAGCCGCAAGCACCCGTTGACCTGTCTGGAAAAGAACCATAGTCTAGCAAGACGTGTGTCACCTCGCGCAGGCACATAGATCACTTCTGAGAGCAGAGCATTAATTCGTGCTGACAGTGCTTGTAACTGCATAGCTTAGTGGAACGACCGTAGGTTCCTCTCGTTCTCGGCGCAATGGCATCTAGCCGTTTCTGTTGTCATTAGATCAATGAGGCCGAGGCAACCAGTAGGTCAAGGGTGGAGGTTGAAGTCGACGATGCGGCCGAGTGAGACGCCGACTGGAACGCGATGGCTGTCGAACTTCACGCCCGAAGACCGACCTACAGCTTCCCTACTAGTCAACAGCCTTCACTTCGTCTCAGCGGACATGTTCCGACTAGAACTGGTCACGTTCCTTGCCGAACGACTGGCGACCGGTGAAATCGAACGTCCCGCAGCCCTCTTCAGTGTGAAGCCAACTAGGCCCCACGACGTGATGTTCGAAAAAGAGCCTGAGTCGCCTGCCGTCAGTGGAGGCAGTTCTGCCTTGGACGTGGTGACGCCAACTGTTTGGAGTGGGGCGGGCGAGGCCGGCAGCGAGTATGTGGTTCAGAATATTCTGCGAGATGTCAGACGGCTGAGTCCCGGCACTGTTTTCGATCGCGCTACCTCCCTTGAATACCTTCGAAGTAAGCGGGTGCGGAGCCTGGTCTTCGTGGGGGATTATTCCGGTTCCGGGGAAGAGGCGTGCAAGTACGCTGCGGCCTGGGCTCGGAACCGTCATATTCGCAGCTGGCGCTCGCTCCACTTGGTCAATATTCATCTAGTGCTGTTTGCGGCCTCCAGCTTCGCGCTCGGGAAAATTCGCCGGTCTGGCTATATCGACCACGTCTGGCCTGCGTTGTACGGAGTGGATTTTGCGGCAGCCCACTGGGCCGATTCTGAACGGCAAGCAATTCGCGATCTTTGCGTAAGGTACGCCCATCATCCCCATGAAGCGTGGGGACGTTCGAGCAGCGGTGGGCTGTTCGTGCTGCCGCACACCGTGCCGAACAATCTTCCAGGGATCCTTCGCCAAACGAAGGGGCCCGCCACCGGCGGCCATCGGCCGTGGGCGCCGTTCTTCCGCGGCCGAATCTTTCCGGTCGAGCTGCAGGCGGAACTGTCTGGCTATCGGCCCCAGTACGACTTGAACAAAGTTCTGGCCGAACTTGGTCAGTTGCGGCTTGCCCGAGCAAGGCCGAAGCACGGGCAGGAGCGGAAGGCGGCCGACGCCATGCTTGCCCTACTTGCCCATATTGCGGCGGGCTACCGGGCGACTGAGAAGCTCGCTCTTGGGATAGGTCTACCGATACACGATACTCGCGATCTGCTTGCTCTGGCTCGGAAGTGGGGGCTTGTGGACAACCTTCCACGTTTGACGGAGCAAGGCTGGCAAGAGCTGCGGGCCGCGAAGAGGAGACCCCGCAAGGTTAGGTTCGAGCTTTCGGGAAGCGACGACTTCTACTACCCTCAGCAGCTTAGGGGGAGTCGGTGACACCTAGAGATGTCGGTGGGGCTTGCTGGGCAGGCTGCATCGACGCAGATGGCCCGCAAGGCGGGCCAGGCGGATGGCGTTGCCGATCCGCTGTGGAGAAACCTCCGAAGCGCATGCGGCGCGAAGCCCAGGCTTCTCCTACGTGGGCCTGGGGCGTGGGCTTCGCGACCCTGGCGGGATGGCACCAAAGGTAGATGTCAACCGACTCCCCCGCCGCCTACCAACGGATCGGCCGCCAACGCGGGGTACCGGACGTTGTCGTCGAAGCTGCTCTGGAGCAGATCCGTCGAGTTCGTGCCGTCAACCTGACACCAGTGCTGAGCCTCAAGCACCTGGCCCACCTGACCGGCGCGTCCTACATCTACTTGCGCGAGACGGTGCAGCGAAAGCGGGATCCTTACGTCGAGTTTTCCCGTCCAAAGAGAGCGGAGGGCCAGCTTCGGACCATTTCCGCCCCTGATCCACCCCTCATGGCAGTGCAACGGTGGATTCTGCAAAGGATCTTCAGCAGGCTGCATCCGCACTCGGCGAGCTACGCCTATCAAGCCGGGCGGTCGGCCAGGCAGTGCGCCGAACAGCACCTTGGTGCCCGATGGCTTCTGAAGTTCGATCTTCACTCGTTCTTTCACAGCATTAACGAGCGGGCAGTCTTCGGCATTCTCGCAGGACAGGGGTACAACCGTCTTGTTTCCTTCGAGATTGCCAGATTGTGTACTCGCTATGCGGGTCACGTACGCGGCCTAAACTTCAGTAAGTTTAGAGCGACCGCAAGTTGGCCCCACCACTTCACGATTCCTTCCTACAGCGTCCCCTGGCTTGGCTTCCTGCCCCAAGGTGCGCCAACCAGCGGCGCCATCGCCAACATGACGGCCCTCCAACTAGACGAGTTGCTTAGTGATGTGGCGGACCGCTACGGCCTGGTCTACACGCGCTATGCCGACGACCTGACATTTTCAACGGTTGGACGGTTGGCCCGGTCAGCAGCGCGCCGATGCGTAGGCGAGGTTCAAGCAGCCACAGCTCAGGCTGGCTTCCAACTTCACCAGCGTAAGACCCGCGTTGTCCCACCTGGATCTCGGAAGATCGTTCTCGGGCTGCTGGTCGATAGCGATTGCGTGCGACTGCCTGCTGACGCCCGCTCGCGATTGGAGACTCACGTAAGAGGCGTGGCACGTTTCGGACTTGTTGCCCACGCGCAACACTGGAAATACAACTCACTGACCGGCTTAATCCACCGGGTCGATGGTCTGTTGGCCCATGCCCGCGATGTGGACCCCCTCTGGGTGGCCCCCCTCTGGCGGTCATGGAACGACGCGCTCGAAGCGCAAGGTTTCAGTGACGTTGAGTTCAGGCAGTGGTCCTAGCTTAAGGGCTCCCGACCGCCGGGCGTGCCGCCCCCGAAACAAACACCGGTGGGATGACACCCGCTCATCGGCTATGAGCGGACGCTTGGTGGAGCCGCCGTAGTCGGTATGACGGCGGGGTCCGAGCGACCCCGGGGTGAGCGCTCCGTGGTCCTCTGGTGGCGATGCCGAAGGTCGGAACCTCCTTGATCTTCGATGATGTGCGCCGTGTGTGCTCTCCAGCGGATGCCAACCCGGGTGAACCGGTGCCAACACGGGTCAACGCGGCCGACCGCCAGTCGCAAACCGGGGTTCGTGTGCTCGAGCTGTGGTCCTGGGCTGGGAGAACGGCGGTCCGGGGAACGTGGGTGAACGTGGGCCACTCCCTGCCACCCCAGGTGAACGCCCAGGTCGCTAGACTAGGCCCTCGCGCCCTCGTAGCTCAGGGGATAGAGCATCGGTTTCCTAAACCGTGTGTCGCAGGTTCGAATCCTGCCGGGGGCACGCAGGCAAAACGCGCCTTTCTGATCTAGGTGTAGTTGGGGCTTGGGGTCACCGGCCCCTCGAACATCGTCACACTGCCCTTCGGGCGCGTCGAGCAGCCGTTGAGCGCCCCGGCTTGCCCGCTACTGCGGCTTCGGTCCCGACGGTAGGTCGCTCGCGATGACGTCGACCGGCACCACCACGTTCTCGTGGTCGGTGCGTACCTTCTTGCCGGAGAACGCCCCGGCCTGGCGCAGGAGCCCCGCCCACACCGGGTCGGAAGTTCTGCCCGCTGTCGGAGGATGAGGGCCGCGATGTCCTCGGGTCGCAGCCGGGAGTCCAACGACGCATGCATCTGGTCGATCACGTCGTGGTCGATGACGCGTGCCCCATCCGGGGATGAGGCGAACGCGCCCCACCTGCGGGGAGTCCGGTCACGATCGCGTCGACCAGCGCTTCCAAGCCGGATCGGAGCTCGTTCTCTGGCCGGTCGCCGAGGTGGATGAGGAGATCGGCGCGTACGGCGGCGAGCAGCGCGTGGGCGAGGTACGGCGCGTCGGCGGTTCCTCGGGCGGCGGCGACCAGCGCGGTCAGCACCCGATGCCACCGCTCGTAGTCGTCGGTGCCGTACGGGCTTCCGCGTCCTGCCTTCTCCAGGCTCAGGGCCAGGGTCCGGTTGCGCAGTTTGAACTGCTGCGCCGCGTACAGCAGGGCGAGAACCCGGTCGCGAAGTGGGCCGGGCCCCTGCTCTGCGGTGGTGAGGGCGGTCACCAGTTCCTCGCCGCGTTGTCGCCACAGCGCGGCCATCAGCCCGGCACGGTCGCCGAAGCCACGGAAGAGGGTGCCCTTGCCGACGCCTGCGGCGGCCGCGATGACGTCCATGGACACCTGGTCCGGGTCGGTGGCCTCGTCGAACAGCCGTCCGGCGACGGCTAGGACCGTCTCGCGGTTCCGCGCCGCGTCGCTACGCATCGAACCCCCACTCGATAAGCGGACTGGCGGTCCGCTATGGTGATAGCGGACTGATGGTCCGCATCTTACCGAGGAGGTGCCCGATGGGGCCGAGACAGACCGTGCAGCGCGCGTTCGACCTGCTGCTCGACAAGGACATGTCCGGGACTGGCGGGATTGCTGGAACCCGGCGATCGCGGCGGAACTGCCCGGCGGTGGGCTGGTGACCGCATGAGCGCGCTCGTCATCGGAGGCACCGGCACCACCGGCAGCCGGATCGTCGCCCGGCTAGCCTCCATGGGTGTGCCGGCCCGGGTGGCCAGCCGCACTGCCGGCACCAGCGCCGCCGATGGCCCAGCCGTCGCCGGTCAGGAGCGGACCTACTTCGACTGGTACGCCCCACAGTCGTGGGACGCGGCACTGCACGGAGCCACCTCGGTCTACCTCGTACCGCCGATCGGTGCGCTCGACCCGGCACCGGTCATGGTGTCCTTCCTCGAACGGGCGCGCGACGCCGGTGTGCGACGGGCCGTGCTGCTCGGTTCGTCGGCGATCTCCCGGGGAGGCGAGGACCTGGGCCGGGTCATGACGGAGATGCCCGGCCTGATCGAGACGTCGGTGGTGCTCCGCCCCTCGTGGTTCATGTCCAACGTCCTGGGTGCCCACATCCATGCGGCGACGATCCGTGAACAGGGCGAGATCGTCACGGCCACGGGGGACGGCCGGATCGCGTTCGTCGACCCGGACGACATCGCGACGGTGGCGGTACGGGCGCTGACCGGGGAGCCGACGGTGACCGGGGAACTCGTGCTGACCGGCCCGACTGCGCTCACCTGGGACGAGGTGGCCGCGCTGCTGAGTGAGCGTCTGGGACGACCGGTCACGCATCGGGCGGTGGGCGTCCCGCAGATGGCCACCCACCTGGCCGAGCGAGGATTGCCGGTCGACTTCGCGCGCCTGCTGGCGGAGTTGGACGCGGGAATCGCCCAGGGTGCCGAGGACCGGGTGACGGACGTGGTGGAACGTCTCACCGGTCGCGAGCCGAGGGACTTCCGAGAGTTCCTGTCCGGTTATCTGCCGTAGGTGCCGCTAGCAGCTCACCAGCCTTTCGATCAGCAGGTCCAGCAGTCTTTCGTGCTCGGGTGCCGGGGTCCCGCTGCGCTCAGGGTGGCCGGGAATGCCGAGGCTGCGCACCTGGCGACGTAGCTCGTCCATCCGCGGAATCCAGAACGATTTGTCGAGCGGATCGAGCACGCATGCGTCCACCGCATCGATCTCCGGCCAGCTTCCGGTCGGCCCGGGAGTGCGTGCCCGCGTCACCGACATCCTGAGTACGTGGTGGACGGCGGCGAAGGCCATCGCGTTGCCCTGTCCGTAGTCGAGACCGACGCGCCGGCCCTGCGTCGGGCTTTCCTCGCGTTCCACGACGCCCCACGCCAGCATCACTGCCAGTTCTCGGAACGCCGATCGTTCGTACATCATCTGGAGGAGTTGGTCGTTCCAGGGCTTCCGGGCCTGCCGGTCGGGTCTCGCCCGCAGGTAGTCGAAGGCGAATGCCGTCGGCACCGGGCCCGGCGGGACGATCCATGGTTGCGCACCGTCGGCAGCCGCCACCGGTGCGGGAGGGTGTGGCGTGCCGGCTGGCCTGGCGACGCCTCCGGCGAGGTCCACCAGGTCGAGGACCGCGCGGTAGGGAGCCGCCACCCGGTTGTCCGGATCGAGTCGAGTGAGAGCGCGCATCGCCTCGATGCTGTCCCGCTGCGACAACTCGGTGATGTGCTGGTGGAGGTAGTGCTGAGCATCCGACCAGTCCGCCTGCCTGAGCCATCCGGTCAGGACCTCCGGCAGGGCGGGCGGGGCGGTGGTCGGCCCCGGCGTCTCGGCCATGCTGAAGATGCCCGATGTGCCGCGAATCGACCACAGCTCGTCTGCGAATCGCTGTGCCGCGCGCCGATCGGTTTCGGTATGACCCGTGACCGCTGGCGGGGAGAGGGTCAACGACAGTTTCGCGTCGACCGGTACGCCTGCGGCGGTGAGTTCCTGGTGGAACCTTTCCGGTCCGTATCGGCGGGTGCCGGCAACCAGTTCTGTCGTGGCGGGGTCCAGGGTCGCGAAGGCCGAGACGTAGCTCTGGTAACGGGGCATGCCGTCGATCACGGTCCGGCGGGCAGTGTCCTCGACATGTGGCAGGTACACCCCGGCCCGGACCGACAACAGCGCAGACTGCCGGGTCTGCGCAGTTCCGGTACGACCCGGTCGACCGTCGTCGTCGGCCACCGGGTGTCCGGCGTCTGCCAGGTCTGGGTCGGGTGCTCGCACCACGACCGGTGCCTCGGCCGGTTCGGGAGGGCTGGCGGTGAGCTCCACGACGTCAGGTGGTGGGGGGATCTCGGCCAGCAACCCGGCGACGCCGGCCTCGCTGAGCCTGTCCCGGGCCCACTTCAGCAACGCATACCGTGCGCGTTGCGCGCCGTTCGGCGTCGTGTCGTCCCGCAGGATGCCCCGCTGCTCTGCCAACTGGTCCAACCGGCCGAGCAGAACCTGGATGTCGCTTTCGGCGGGATCGGCCCCGGCGAGGTCCAACAGGATGTCGACCACATGGCCGAGGGTCAGGGTCTCCTGGGGGGCTTCGGGACCGGCGCCCACCGGCACGACGAATTCGTTACTCGGGTGGCCGCGGCCGAAGGCCTGCTGGTGAAGCCGCCGGTCCTGGTCGTCGACGGGGTTGATGACACTCCGGTTGAGGCGTGGTGGCCGCATCATCGGATCGGTCCGTCCGAGTGTATGGACGAAACCCCGGAGTGTGAGGTCGGCACCTATGGTGACGGCCGATGCGACCTTCTGGCCGAACTGCTCCACCGTCCATGGTGTTGATCGGCCTGGTGCACCGATGACGATCCGGGCGGCACCGGAATAGGCCAGCTCCTCCCGGTAGTCGGTCGGTCGGATCCAGAGGCGATCCTCAACGGTGACGACGTCCCAGCCGGTCAGGAATTGGTACCTGCCGGCGCCGATGTATGGCAGACGTAGATCTGCGATCTCGACTACACGACCGCGTAGGTTGGGATTGACGGCGTAGTACGCCGCAAAAGGAAGGAAGGTCGGGATGAGCGAGTGTGAGTGGGCGTCGAAGTGTTCGGAGAGGTCACCGGGAACGACCAGATTCGAGGGCAGCACCAGTGTTCGGTTGTCGCCGATCAGCCGGGCGAGTTCTATGGCCTGCGGTGCGTTCATCGGGCCGGACATCATCAGCTCTATGAATGCCGTGTCGGGCAGGTAGTCAAGGATCTGCGTCAACACATGAGGTGCTGCGGCCGCGTCGCCGACCTCCACCACGACGAGCCGGTCGATCTCGCTCGACATCCGCGCAGGCGGTGCGGTGTGTGAACCTGCCGGGCGTAGGAACGTCCCTGCCGGCCCCAGGTCGACCGACTCGAAGCCGTCGATCTCCCGCATCTGCGTGTGCGGTGTCATCCGCCAGTCTCGCGTCGAACCCATCTTTCGAAGTTGCTGCTGAAGATTGAACTGCGTCTGGGCTACCGAATCGTGGTACGCGGTTCTGGTCAGCGCGCTGGCGTACTCCCATCGCGCAACCTCCCGGCCCCGCATGAGTCGACGATCCAGCCGGGGCAGCCCTCTGAGTCGTGGAATGATCGAAAAGCGTCTTCTTGTCTCCCAGAGCAGATCTCTCGCGCGCTTGACGTCGTCCCGTTGCAACCGCGCCTGGGTGTAGTGTCGGGGCCACTCCTCATGCCGTTCGTCGCCCGGATCGCGGGTGTTCCACATGTGCTCCACGGCGTTCTCATCCGCCGTGTGCCGCGACATCTGCGATTTGCGGGTCTCTGCCTGGGCCTGCATCGTGACCACCTCTGCCACGAGCAGTTGTGGTAACAGTTCGACGAGGGCCTCGTCGACCGATCTGACGGTGAGGTCCATCCTCCACGGCATCGGGTCGAAGGTGACCTCGGACTGGACGCCGTCGGTGGCGATGAACGTCGCCATCATCGGCACGTCGATCCACTGAGCAAGCAGTTCCACCAGCCGGTACCACGCTATCCGCTGCTCGTTCCAGCCTTGACTACCGTCGAGGAGCGGGTAGCGTTCGCGCACCCAGTCCCGGGCGAAGCGCCACAGTCGCGGGTCCATGGTGTCGGCGGGACGCCCTGTCGACGAGGGGTCCGGCCCTGCGCTGACCGCGGACGTGTACGGCTGGTACCTGTCGAGCAGCCCGGCCGAGCCGCGATCGACGCGGGACAGGTGCAGCACCGGACGGGGGCCCGGGTACGTCTGCACTGTCGGGCTCTGGTCGCTGTGCACGACGATGTTGACGTCCAGCGCCCTGGCGATGGCCTCGGGAAGGTGTCGGCCCAGCGCCGTCGCGTGCAGGTCGACCTGCGCCAGGCCCTCCTGCAGATGACGCGTGCCGGTCGCGGTGGCTTCGATGACCAGTTGCACCAGCCGTACGCGGTACGGATCGATATTGGTCAGCGCCCGCATGAGCTGTGCTTTGAACTGGGGAGTCGGCTGTTCCACCCGTCGGGCGAACTCCGCCCGCCACTGGCTACGCCGGTGTTCTCGTACCCGTGCTCCGGTCGCGGCCCGTACTGCCTCGCGGATCGTGTGGCCGTCCGCGTCGGGCAGCCGACGTCGTAGCGCGGTCGATGCCTCGGCCTGCCACCGATTGAGTTGCTCCGGCGTCGGCTCGGGAGCGCGGAAACCGGCCAGGAGAGCCGCCAACGTGCTGAACGGCAACTCCTCGGCCAGCAGAGCGCCCCGCCCACCGCCCACGATGGCGAACCGTGCCGGCTCGGCCGCCACCAGCGATGTCACGAAGTCCCGCAGGTGGCGGGGGGTGTGGATCTCGGAGGGGAGTGGGACACCCTGCCACGCCGCAGCGTCGAGGACCGCCCCCAGCAACCCCCGGTGGGCCCACTGCCTTTCGTCGGCCGAGGTCGGGGAGGCAAGGGGAGGTGCGGGCGTACCCGCGTGCAGCCGGTCCGCGATCTCGCGACGCAGCAGCTCGGCCGCGCGCTCGCCCGCCTCATCCATCCTGGGTCTTGTCTGCGAGGTCAGCCAGGAGGCCAACGAACCCAGCACGGCCGCGTCCTCGACGGTGGCACCACTGGTGGGAACGGTGTCCAGGGCGCTTCGGGCCTCTGCCGCGAGGCTCGGGATCGGGCCGGGCGGCGACCCGCCCTCTCCGGCCAGATCGCCCAGCCCGACCTGCTCACGCTGGAACCGTTCGTGCCAGGCGCCGATCGTCGCGCCGCTGCGCCCCAGTTCCTCCCAGAGTCCCGCCACGCTGGCCGCTCGCAGCGTCAACGCGGTGGCCGCATCGGTGACCGGTGGGGCCGAGCGCAGGTACGCGTCGGCCCGCCGCTGGACACCCCGCAGATAGTCCAGCGGAAGGCGGAGCGTCTCAAGGCTGGTGACGGCGTCTCGAGCTGCCATCGCCGGGGTCGTCCCGGCGACTGCGGCGACGAACGCGGCGGGATGCTCCGATCTGGTGGATACCGGCCACACGGGATGGTCGCCCGCACCCCGCACCCTCGCGGGCGGAGAGTCCGGCGGCGGATACCACGAGTTGAGGTGGAACAGGGCGGCGACCTGTGCGCGTCCGGCCTGGTCCAACCCCAGGGCGGCCAGCAATGCCGTTATCTGCGGTCCCCCCGACGGGTCGAGGAACCACCCGTCCACCTGCTGCGGCTCGGACCTGGTCGTGGCGAAGTTCGTGCCGACCGGATTCGCATCGGAGTCGGACAGGTCCGAGGCGGCCACGGAGGCGCGTGCCGTGGCGGCCAGGAGCGCCAACACCACGAGTACCCCGCCCTGCAATCCGCCCAGGCCGGTCGCCAGGATGCCGGGATAGGTGACGCCGATCTCGACCGCGTGAGGTCTCGATCCGGCCGCGCCCACCTCCGGCGGGTCGACGGGATTCAGCCACGGCAGTTCCGGTGAACCGAACAGCCGGGTCAGCGCGTCCTCGTGGGCGCGAACGAGACGGTCCAACGCCGCCGTACGGTCGACCGACTGCCCGGTCCCCGCTGCCGGCAGCGGGGCGTGGTCTGCCGTGATCACCATCCGCTCGACGGACACGCCGTACCGTCGCATGGCCTCGACCACGGCGCCGAGTGCCCGCCACACCGGCGGGCTGTCCACGAGATCCGTGGCGTGGATGACGAACTGCTCGACTTCTTCCGGGTCCGGCTCGATCCTCAGCCGTGACCTCGGGCTATCCGGAGAGGTCGCGAACTGCGCCATGGCCAGCACGGACTGTGCGGCGGCCAGCGCGTCGGCGAACGGGTCCCCACGGTCCTCGGAGGCCACCCACGTCCACGGCTCACCTGGTACGTCGTCACTCCAGATGCCGTCGATGGTCAGAGCGAACGTCCGGCCGGACCCGGGATCGCCCAGGCTGCCCCACGCGTTCGCCAGGAA
The DNA here is from genome assembly GCF_004307965.1 of Verrucosispora sp. SN26_14.1. NCBI lineage: Bacteria > Bacillati > Actinomycetota > Actinomycetes > Micromonosporales > Micromonosporaceae > Micromonospora > Verrucosispora sp. SN26_14.1. The sequence goes on from NZ_SISL01000011.1 coordinate 35,559, forward strand.
GTACGGCACCGGTGGTCGTCCGGCGCCGATCCGATGCCGGAGCCAGTCCACGGTCTGCGACGGATCGGGCCATCTCCCGCGTCTGTCCGAGGCGTTCGCCTCGAACGTTGCCGGCAGCGTGTCGCGCCACACCCGGGGCCGATCCAGGCGCGCATCGACGGTGGTCGGGTCGAGGATCAGTACGTCCCAACCGTCCCGTTGCAGGAGATCCCGCAGAGCTGCGGTGTCGGGCGCCTGCCACACCGCGCGGTACGCCGCCCGTACCGCCTCGTCCGGCAACCTGAGCTGCCCGCTGATCAACTGTCGGAGCACATCCGAGACGGATTGATCTCCCGGCACCCGGCCGGGGACGAACACCGGACGGCCACCGGCTGCCCGCACCACCGCAGCCCGATAGGACATCCCCAGTTCCGGATCGGTCAACCGGGCCGTGACCGCAGCGGCGGCGGCCAGCCCCGCCGTCGACCGGCCGGCGGGCAGGATCTCGGCCAGCAGGCCGGCGTCGGGCACCTCGTGCGTCTGCGGCAGCGTCTCCGGGATCGTCGGATCGTCCAGGACCGGACCCAAGCCCCGCGCCATCGGGTGATTCGGGGCCTTCCGCTTCGGACGGAAGATCGTCAACATCGCGGCGGCCTGGGCGCGGGTCGACTGGTCGGTGAGCAACCCCACCAGCCGCCACCCGTCGAGGCCGAGTTCGAAGGCGTCGTCCGCGTGGTCGCCGGGTGGCCGGAACGTCCAGTCCCACCATTGCGGATCGGGGAACGGCCGGCGGGCGATCTCCACCATCTCCGCGATGACCCGGAGCCCGGCCTGGGGTATGCCGGGCCACAGGAGTTCCTTCCGAGCGTCCAGGCGAAGTCTGACGACGTCGTCGGAGTTCCAGGCCACGCCGACGGAGAGGCCACCGGCCTCGCGGTGCGCTCGGAGGAACCCGGCGAAGCTCGAATAGCCGTACTGCGGCGGCGGGTCTTTCCTGTTCGCGAGGCCGATCTGGCTCAACGCGTTGAGATGTGCGTAGTAGAGGTGGGCCAGCCGGAGGTAGGCGGCGGCGTCCGCGCCGTACTCCGTCCTGACCTCGACCGTTGCCTCGTTGATCGTGAACGTCAGGTCTCTGAGTGTGTCGAGCACGTCGGCGAGACCGGCCCAACCGCCCCCCTCCGAACCGAACGTGAACTGCAACGAGTACCGGCCGTCCGTGGGGGGCCCGACACGCACACCGGCGATGTCCGAGAGGTTGGCGAACGCTCTCTCCGCCTGCGGTGAAGCGCCGATGAGTGACGACAGGAGGCTGATCGACATGCCGTCCGGCACGGGTGCGTCGCGGAGCAGCGGGCTCAACCATTCGTGCGGTGCGGAGTCGGGTCCCGCAGCCGCGCCCATCGCCCGGATCAGACCGGCGACATTCTGCGGGACGTCCTGCAGACCGGCATGAGCGGTGATCCGGCGGAACACCTCGGCGCGCTGATACGGCTCGGCGTATCGCAGGGCTGCGGCGCTGACCTCGGCGACGTCGCCTCGGGCGAGAGTCGCCGAACCGTCGTGGTTCCACACCGGCCACAGGTCCGACGTGTCGAGTCCGTACGTCGCCTCGTCGGACCTCTGCCGTCTCTGATACGCCTCGATCACCCGGCTCGGCCCGGCTGTGCCGCCACCGGCCCCCTTCGGCGGCCGACTCAGATTGGCGTACACCGCCAGCGACTCCGCCGGGACGTCCGCCCTCGCGGCGCCTTCCAACAGACCGCGGAGACCGAGCCAACTGCCGTCGTCGTTGAGTTGGTGGACGAGTTTAGGTGGGACGCCGGTCTGCGCGAACACGATGGCATACAGGTGGTCGGTGAGCGTGTCGGTCATCTGCCGCGACCGCCAGTCCGGGCGGCTTCGGATCGAGTCGGCGACCGCGCCCACCGCGGCGAACCTCATCACACTGGCTTCGTCGGCGTCGTTGAGCCGGGTGAGGTCGTCCTCTGGGCCGAGGACTGCCGGATCGACACCCAGGACGGAGGCCAGCGCGAACAGTTTGTCCGAGGGGACGCCCAGCCGTGACGCGTGGTGTTCGACGTCGGGCACCTGTCCGATCCGGACGCTGAAACCGGTGACCCACCAGACGCTGACCCGTAGCGCGGCGGACAACTCGTAGCGCCGGTGCAGGTCGAGGCCGAGCTGGTCGGCCATCTCCGACAGGGTCGTCAGGTACTGCTCGCGATGGTGCTCGGTCAGCTCGTCCCACAGGTGCTCGACGAGACTCTCCATCGGATCGAGATGCGACACGCTGGACGTGTCGTCATCCGACTCGTCCGCCATCTCGACATCCGACTCGCTGGCCGTGCCGACGTCCGAGTCGATGTCCATCGCCGAGCCCGGGGCGCTGGTCTGCGTTCCGGACGGCAGACCCAGCACACTGGTCAGCCACCACCCGAGATCGACCTGATCACCCGTCCAGTCGGTCGGCGCCAGCCTCCAGTCGGTGAGGAACGCCAGCGGCACCCGCGCGGCCCAGAACGTGTCCGTCGCACCGAAGCTGACGGTGTGGGGCCACAGTCGTCGCAGCGCGTTCTCGGCGATCGCCGGGATCTCCGTGGGCGGCTCCTGTCGACGCGGCAACGCCGCCGCGATCGGCCCGAGCTGGACCAGCGGCACGTCCCACCGTGCGGCCATGCCGAACAGCCACGTCACAGTCTCGGAATGTGCGTCCGGTGGCAGCGGTGGGACGTCGGAGGCCTTCAGTCCGCCCCACCGACGGGCGTAGGCCAGGGCCGTCGGCACCGGCACCGCCAGATCACGGGCGGCGTCGAGTACGGCGACATGGTCCAGCCACGGACGGTCGATCAGGTCGCTCTCGACCTCGTCGCGCGGAATGCCCACCTGTTCGGCGAGCCACTGGGCCAGCCACAGGTCCGCGTCGCGTGCCGCCGGTAGCTGCGGGCGGACCGGCGGAGGCTCGTCCTCGTCGAACCGGCGCGCCGAGTCGTCCATCGCCTGCTCCAGCAGCCCGATCCAGTCCAGGCCCGCGAGACGCCGGTGATACTCCGCGACGCTGGCGTGGCCCACCCGGAACGTGCTGAAAAAGAGGTCGTGCAACTCGTTCGGGGTCAGCCCGTCGGCCCCGGACCCGGTGGGCAGGCGTGCCCCGACCCAGAAGGTCCACGACGGAAATGGCACCGGCTCACCGTTCGGCCCCTGCGTGAGCAGGCGAACCAGGTGTTCGACGGTCAGACGGTCGTCCGACCGCTCGGGCGCGTGTACCGCCAGCCGGTTCAGGACTGACCGCATCGGCAGGAGATCCAGGATGTTCGTGTGCAACCGCCAGGACAGCTCCAGCGCGACCTCCGGCTCGACCCCGGCCCGATAGGCGAACCAGTCCAGGCGGTCCGGCACCTGGCCGGTCGTCGCGATCACGTCGAGCAGTTGTGCGATCTGCTCCTTCGGCAGGTGCAGTTTGTCGATCATCCGGGCCACGCGCGGCAGGTCGACCAGGGGGAGCTTGACCACGGCCCGGACCTGCTCCTCGGGCACCTCCCACCGGTCGGCCCAGCCGGCGGCCTCCCGCACGCTCCACCTCGTCGACGTCGGCACCGGCTCAGGTTCCAGATCGGCCGATCGCCGAATCGGCCGGGCGGGGGCCACTTCGTCCAGGAACCGCAGGATCTGAGGCGCCGGCACGTTGCCGACCAGTTGGTATACGAGCGAGGGCAGGTGGCCGGACGGCAGGAGGTCGCTCAACTCGGTGACCGGGAATCCGAGCCCGCCGCTCACCTCCGCATACCGCGTGACGTGCTGCAGCGACTTGAACCCGAGTTCTTCAGCGACGAGTCGGACCTGATCCACCACCCGCTCGACCAGCGTCCCGACCTCAGCGGGCCGCACACGGTCCGCCCTCATGCCGATCATCCGCGCCGCGGTCCGGATCATCTCTCGGATGGCCAGCAGGCCGGCGAGATCGATCTTGCCTGCCGTCTGTAGTCGTTCGGACGGCCGCCCGCCCTGCGGATCCCCCGCTCCGGCGACGGGAGGGACGTCCGGCACCGCCGCCGGGCGCTCGCTCTCCGTGCCAGACACGGCGCTCGGCCCGAGGCCGAGCTGCCCGGCCAGCGCTGTGAGCGCCAGCAATCGCAGCGTGCGCCGGACTTTCCGCGCCGACTCGTCCGGCCCGGCCGAGTCGAGGAACAGGCCCAGGTCCGCCGCCACACCGGCGAGGTCGTCGCTCCAGTGGACCTGCTCGGCGGCCCAGGCCACCGACCGTCCGGCCAACCTGTCCGGAAGGGTGTGCACCAGTTCCAGCGGCACCCCCCGCTCGCTCAGCCAGCGGAACGACGGAAGATCATCCGGACCCAGTCCGAGCCGGGCGCTGAGCTCGGCCAGATACACCACCTCGACATCGGTCGACACCCCGAACGGCCCCAACCGCTCGCGTAACCCGGTCAGCAGCTCGTCAGCCCTGGCCCTGGTGCCGGTGGTACGCGTCCGCACCACGGTGACCAGTTCCGCGCCGACGATCCGCAGGGCGCCCGGCGGCAGACCGAGATCCTGGGCGACCGCGTACCACGCCCGTCGGACCGGCTCCACGAGATCCGCCGAGGCGCGCACCTGCGCGTCGGTCGGGAGCGGCCCGTGCACCGCCGAGATCGCCTCGACCGTCAGATCGGTGACCTCGTCCGGGTCCGGCACGCTCTCGATCAGACGTACCCACTGCCGGGTCCTGGCCTCGTCCGGGCCCGTCACACCCAGGTCGGTGACCAGCCGGGTCCACTCGTCGCCGTGGAAGAGGTCGTCGGTCCGCGGCTGTTGACCCACCCTCGGGGTGACCGCCGGCACCGGCGGGGACGCCTCCGACACCGGCTCATCCGGTTCCCACACCCGCTGGTACGCCGGTGGTGGTGTCTCCTGCCTGAACCGATCCGCGGTGGGGGTGTCCAGCGCCAGCTCCAGTGCGCCGTCGAGCCGGAAGACGAGCTGCGGCAGGCCACGCACTTCTGCCGGCTCCACCTGCACCAGCAGCCCGCCCCGGACCCGTTGGTAGACCACGTCGTCGCTGCTGAGCGTGCCCAGGGGCAGCGCGTCGACCAACGCCATCCGGAACCTCAGCGGACCCGCCGTTGCGCCCTGGGGGCGCAGGGCAGCGCCGAGCACTCCGGACAGCCCTGGTCCGGAAATCACCTGGTGCAGCGTGTCGGCCCGCATCAACTGCCGTCCAGCCGATCGCCAGCGACCCACCTCGACCTCCGCGACGACTGCGTCGTGCAGTGTCCGTACCGACACCGGATCGATGGCGGCCACTCGCGCCAGGCCCCGCCGCAGCGTCTCCGGTGGAAGATCCAGCACTACGGGGTTGAGCCGGTCCACCGTCGCGGCCAACTTCTCATCCACACCGACCAGTTCGGCCTCGCGCCGCGCCACCCGCGACCGTGGCCCGGACAACACCTCGTCCGACACCAACGCCCGCAATTGCACCAGCGCCGCGCGGACCACCGGCAGGTCAGCCGTCGGCGGATGCCCGGAGTGCTCCCACCGCACCGTCACCAGCAACGGGGCGGCATACCACTGCGCGGACTCCGCCGCGCCCACATGCTGGTACGCGCCGACCGGCTCCGCGCGCACCACCAGCCGGATCCCCCTGTCCTCCGGCCTGCTAACGCGCGCCGGGCGCAGCACCACACCGCTGTCGAACAGACCGGACTTCCGCCAGGCCGTCAGTTGCTCGGCACCCAACAGGTCACGCAGCACGACGCGCTGGCTGGTGACTGCGGTGTCATACGTGACCGCCCGCCAGTCAGCGTCCTGCAGATGCTTCGCGTGATCCTTCACCAGATTCGCCGCCAGCCCCGCGACCCGCTCCGTCGGCGCCTCGTCGGGTTCGGACAGCGCGTCAACGGCCATGGCGTCCGACGCGGTCTCGTCGGCTTCGGGCGACGTGTCGATGTCCATCGGGTCCGACGGCGCTTCGTCGGCGGCGTCCTCGGCATCGGGTTCGGGTTCGGGTTCGGAGGAGATCACCAGATCTTCGACGACCAGGGGGAACTCGTCCGGTGTCAGCACGGCCGGCGGCCACGAACCGACCGCGACCGGCTCTTCGGCGGGCGAGGGCGGACTGGCGTCGAGTTCCAGATGTTCGTCGGGATGCGCAGCGGTGCTGCCTGGCGGCGTCTGCGGGTCGAACTCGGTGAGGATCCGGTAGTACATGCCCGCGTCGCGCCACAGTCGCCGGAGCAACTCACGCCGGGCCGCCACCGGGCTCGCCGTCGCATGTGGCAGGCGCAACCGCTCGGCGTACCGGTCGAGATGGGCCACCAGCGCTGCCGGGTCCTGCTCGGCCGGATCGGCACCGGCCTCGTCCAGCAGCGCGTCCAGCAGGTAGTGACCGACCCGCGCCGGGACGCTCCCGGACGCGAACAGGGCCTCCTGCCACCGTGGACCGAAGGCCAGGTCGAGTAGCCGCCGGTCGTGAGCGGTCTCCGCGTGCAGCGACGCGGTCGACGGCCACGGTCGCGGCGACACCGGAGGCGCGGGCCGGTGCACCCGGACGAAGTCCGCGTCGGCGACGGCCCCGGTGTGGCTGGCCAGCACCCGGGCCACCCACATGCCGTACTGCCACACCGTCCACGGGACGGGGCGGTCAGGGGTGCCGATCACCACGCGCGGGTCGCCGTCGCCGACCTGTGGTGACACGTCTGCCGGACCGATCCACACCCGGTCGCCGACCGTGACGACATGCCAGCCCGGCAACATCTCGTACCTGCCGTCGTCGCGCGCGCTCAGCGTGAACATGCCACCGACAGGAACATCCCGCTGCGAGCCGGGATGCACGGTGTAGTAGGTGGCGAACGGTGTCATCGTCGGCTGGTGTGCCCCGCTGTGCGCGACGAGACGGCCGGCGTCGGCACCGCTGGGATCCACCAGGTTCCGGCCGACCGCCAGGACGTGCCCGTCGCCCAGCACCTCGGCCAACGCCACCACGTGGGCCGCCGACAGACGCGCGGCGGGCACCAACTCCACGAGCGCGTCGGAGGGAAGGGCGGCCCCGATGTCCGTGAGTCGTCGACGTGCGTCCGACACGTCCCCGACCTCGACGACCACCAGCGGCCGGTCCGGATGAGGCAGCCGCTGCGGCGGTGACGCCGTCGGTGTCGTCGGCAGGAAGACGCCCGCGGGGCCCAGGCTCAGAGCCCCCAGATCCGCGAGTACGGCCACCAACCCGTCGATCTCGACGTGCCAGTCCCGCACCGAACCGTCGGCGGCGAGGGACAACTCCAGGCGAAAAGCCTGGGCCTCGGTCGGGTCGGCCTGGTACACGGCGCGTACGTCGGCCCTGGCCAGCAGAGCCCGATCGTGGCCGGCCGCAAGCCGTCGCAGCACCCGTGGACCGAACCGGTCGAGCCTGCGGGCCGAGTCGAGCCGCATGTGTGTCCGATCCACCAGATCCACCACGGCGGGATGGGCGGCTCCCACCCACCGCCGAGCACGTACCGCCTCGCGCACCCCGGGATCCGCCGAACGGAACAGGCGGAAGTCCTCCACGTCGGTGATGCCGAGCAGCGTCCGGTGCGCCTGCTGCACCGGGCCGAACACCACCACGGCGGTCGCTGGATCCCGCAGCGCCGCCGACACCCAGCCCTCGCCCACCGGCACGATGACCGGCCCCGGACCACCACCCGGGGCGGGTGATGCCCCGAACCACCACACCACATCGTCGTGCGTGACCAGCCAGCCCAGCTCACCCGCGCCCAGACCGGGCCGCAAGCGCACCAGCGCCGACGAGTCGGGGGCCCGCAGGAGGCCGTCGAGCAGCGCGTCGACGTCCGCCGTCGGCGTCGGTTCGCCACCCGCCACCGACAGCACGTCGGCCATCGAGACCGGCATCACCTTCCGCATCAGCTCGGCCGCGTCCGGCCCCGGCGGGAGGCCGTGCCGTACCAGGCGGAACGCCATCGCGACGGCCGCCGTCGGCACCGGAACCCGCAACCGCTGGTGCGACTCCGCCAACCACCCGGCCAACGCCTCGATCCGGGTCCAGGACGGCGAGGTGCGGTCGGACGCGATCTCGATCGCCGTGCGTACCGCCTCTCGGGCGGCGACGTGCGACCACGGCAGGCTCCGCACCGCCACGGCGTCGTCCCACGAGGTCTCCCGACCCTGCGGGTCCACCGGTACCAGCCGCGCCGAGCGCGCCGACCCGACCGGTACCTGCACCTGCACCCGGTACAGATCCGCGAGCTTCTCCACCGCTTCCGCGTCGTCCACCAGGCGGCGTCCGTCGACCCCCCAGCGCTCGACCTCCCACGGCACCAGCACCATCTGGTCGGAGAAGGGTTGCCCGTGGACGAAGGCCGCGCCGACCGCCGAACGGGGCTTCTCCTCCGCGAGGAAGACCAGGGTCGCGTCGACCGGCCGCACCGCGGCGAGCGAGGCCGCCAACGCCGCCGAATGCCCGGTCTGGGTCAGCTCACCGGTGAGGACCAGCCGGCCCGCCACCACGAGAATCTCCCGGCAACCATGCGCGACCGGCACACCATCACCCCCCGGTCGCTTCTCCGGTACCGACAGCTTCGGATGGGTTTCCGCCGTTCGGTGCTCTGAGTCGGCCTCCCTGCCCAAGCCATCCCCGCCGCACGGTGGCACGACTCGCCGGATCCCCGGTAGTCCCTTTATGTCCGCACCGGGCGTCCTCACCGTCCGGTGCGGCGGGTGTCCCTGGAACTGGTGACTGTGCCGGTCCCGTGCCGAGCGGGCAGGCTGGCACGGGACCGCCGTCCGGACGGCCAGGAGGCCGAGCGGCATCGACCGGGAGGGCCTATGAAGCTAGTCGACATCACTCCGCAGATGCTGCTGGACGGGTCACAGTCCTGCACCGACACGGCTGCACAGCTACAGGCGCGGCTCGCGACGCTGCGACGGGACGTGGACGACCTGGCGTCGTACTGGTTGGGGCCGGGTTCCAAGGCCTACAAGCAGACCATGGAGGAGTACGACACCTGCGGCCGGATGCTCAACGACGCCCTGAACGGAATCTCGCGGGGCCTGCAGCGCAACGCCGGCAACTACGCCACGGCCGACGAGGCGACGGTGCGCACCATGCCCGAGATCAATGGTATTCCGGCGGCCCGTCTCGGGCCTGAGCCCGGCGCCTGACCGGAACCGTCAGCCCGCCCGAGTAGAGGAGTTCGCGTGACCGACAGTATGGGTAGTCGCATCCGGGTCCCCCCGGAGCTGGAGTTCGCCGGCGCCAGGCTCAAGAGCACCGCCGACGAGCTGGTCGACATGCTCGCCACCCTGAAGGCCAAGCTCGTTCCGTTGGAGGAGAGCTGGGTCGGTGAGGCACGCGAGGAGTACGTCGGACTCCAGGGGCAGTGGAACGCCGGGGCGAACGGTCTGTTCGGTGTGGACGGCGCACTGGGCGACATCGCCAACGCCGCCAACCTCGCCTGGAACAACTACTCCGAGGCGGAGTTCTCGAACCTGCGTACCTGGCGGGGCTGACGATCACCGCAGGCCGGGGGTCTTGAACATCCGAGACCTCCGGCTCGTAGTATTCGGCATGATCCGTGATCAACGAGGCCGTACCTCCGACGCGCAGCCGTCGCCGGAACCGGTCGGACCGGGTGCCGAGTCGAACCCGGAGTCGCTCGCGGACAGCAGCCGGTTCCGCAAGCTCGGTTCGGCCCTGAACTGGGTCGGTGACCGGGTGGCCGTGGTCGGCGCCGACCCGACGGGAGCGGTCGCCGCCGCAGCGACCGGGCTGGCGGCGGAGCGCGACGTGGTGACCGTCGTCGGGCCGCTCGACACCGCCGAGGACTGGGCGTTCGTCGAGACGGTGCTCCCCATCGCGGTGCCGCCGGGCAGTCGTGCCCGGGTCGCGGTGGCCGGGG